>JAITQG010000061.1 GCA_031289015.1 Lactobacillaceae bacterium | reverse complement strand
GGGTTAAGCGAGGTAGCGAAACGATTAAGACCCATTTTTTGGCCCACGCTCTTGGGCCGAAAAATTCTGGTCGTATTGGTTCGTGTCGCCCCCTTCAACAGCCCCAATGCGGAGCCCTTACCCGCACCAAACCCAAAGATCTAGCCGTGCAACGGCTAAGCATCCCCACCAAACAAAAAAAGAACCCAAGCACAAAATTGTACTTAAGTTCTTAATTATGAAAATTACTTAGAGCTAGCTGAAGAAGATTCCTCTGATGAACTCTTATCAGATGATGAAGATGATGCATCCTTAGTTGATGAGCTCTTAGAAGAAGAACTCTTCTTAGATGATGAACTCTTATCGGCTGAACTCTTCTTGGCAGCTGAAGAAGCTTTCTTAGCGGCTTCAGAAGATTCCTTAGCAGTTTCAGCAGCTTGCAAGTACGTTGACAAAACGCTCTTCAAATCAGCGTCCTTGATCGTCACATGCGCCTTGTTCAATTCGTCACCGATGATCGCTTGCACTGTAGTAGTATCAGACATCTTAGTAGTTGTTAAGATATCCTTCATCTTGTTCTTCAACTTAGCAAATGACTTCTTTGCAGTACGTGAATCCATCTTGATTACGTAATAAGTTGTCGTTCCAGTTGATGAATCTTCAACCTTAATAGGTGACTTTGTGTATTCACCCTTCTTCAACTTAAAGGCAGCTGCTTGTACAGTTGCATCGACAGTCGTTGAGGTTGAATCAAAGGCACTCATCTTTCCACCCTTGGCTTTAGTTGCTGTGTCAGTTGACTTTGCCTTGGCAACGGTCGCAAACTTCTTACCATCCTCTAATTGCTTAATAACAGCATTAGCGTTATCTTCTGAATCAGATGTGATTACAGATACCGTAACATTTGGTGTGTAAGCCTTGTATGCTTTTTTCAATTCCTTAGTCGTAAACTTAGAATTGTTTTTCACGGCCGCCTTTTCCAAAGCTTGGAGTTCCAAGTTTTCACGGAATGAAGCTTCAGTCATACCATTTTGTTGCAATGTTGAGGCAAATGAATCACCATATTGCTTTTTAACCGTGTCATATTGCTTATCAATATCAGCGGTCTTAACTTCTTTACCATATGGCTTAGTCAAAACTTTCTTGATCACCATATTAGCCAAAGTTTGTTGACCAGTTGATGAATTCTTCAATTCTTTATAAAATGCATTTTGCGAAATTGATCCAGCATCACTAGTTGCGACTGACTTAGCGCCTCCACCCAATCCAATAACAATCAAGCCGATAGCAACAATAATCAATGCCAAAATGGCAACGATTTTCTTCCACATAGGAGTATTCCCTCTTCTTTCAATTCTTTTTTTCTGATTTGCTTATTTTACCATATTATATATGACATTTTTGTGCAAATTTTAATCTATTTGTTGCATGGTCGCACCCATTGCAAATCGACCGTTGTCTACTGTGGTACTAATATGCAGATGTTCTGCATAATCAGGGTCCACATATTTCAATTCGGCAGTATCCATAGTCCATTGATAACTAGTCCAATCGAGTAACATTTTGCGATCTGCTTTGGATTCTTGATGCAACATATAGCGTACCATTAAACGCCACCAATTAACACCTGTTGTTTTCGCCAAAAACGCGACTGTTGTAAACGGCATTGGGCGAATAGTTGCTGCGGCGGTAACCGTATCGGTTTGTGCGCCTGCAGCTATTAACAATTGATACATGCCTGGTGTTTTGGATTCCATCAGCGGGGCCGCCATCTTGGCTAGCCCGGCATCGGGAATCGTATGCTTATCAATGCTAAGACCCGCATTATCTTGACTGGTTACGCCAATCAAATGCATATCAGTGCCATCATAGAAATAGTTAAAGACATTAATTTTTCCATCATCGCTTAAACTTGATGGCAAATATTTTTCTTTGGCAATGACATGCACATTAACCCCTAATTCACGCAAACTTTTGATTAATTTAATCCGATTCCCCGGCACAAAGATATGTGCTGGCTGTTCAATCTCAATCACATTCATGACATCAGACATCTCTAATGGCTCATAATAATGTTTTTCAGCAATTTGAGGAATGAATAATAAATCATTGGGGTTATTGTTAATAATAATTGTCGGGATTTTGAGACGCCGTAATTCTGAGGCCACCGAAGCCATGGTATACGAAGCCGCGGCCCCATCACCCAACCTAAATGCCCCGGTACCTATGACCAACGCTGATTCAGTACTGAGCCGCGTACTCTCGTTTTCTTGTTCAAAGGTACTGTAATATTGTGAAACTGATTCTTCAAATTCACCGGCAGACGGTTCAAACGCCTTAAACGTGGGCAAGATATTATTATCCCACCGATAGCGGCGGACATCTTGATATTTTTCACCCCATAATTTGGCAATCAACCCATCGCTGAGGCCATAATATTTGGCTTCATGTAAGATTTGGGCATCCCAACTTGATTCAGCCACCTTTTTTTCCAACGTCATAATTCGGCGTAATTTATAAAAATAAAAGGCGTTGATTTTAGTTAGCTCAGCCAATTCATCAACTGTATAACCCCGGCGCAAAGCCTCGATTAAAACTAAAATGCGATTTTCACGCGGGTGAATAACTTGTTCGATGATATCGTCGTCGGACAAGGAATTCATCACAGTCGGTGAAAAGCTACGATTGCTGAAATGGGCGGCCCGAATGGCTTTTTCAAGCGCCTCTTCGACACTCCGCCCGACACCAATCGTGGCACCGACTGATTTTTGCACCGTATCGATGCGATGTTCAGCCACGATCCAATTTGATTCTAATTCACCAAAATTAAAGACTGGGAACCGCATGACGATATGATCCATCGTCGGTTCGAGCATGGCAGTGTTTGCCGCATAAATCGACGGAATTTTAATTGTATCTAAACTCTCGCCGAGCAATAAGCCGGTCATCACCGGAATCACCGGGTAACCCGTGGCAACCATGATTAAGCCCGATGTCCGATCAAAGTACGGCGTCACCCTAGTCACAACGTATGCTTCCGTCGTTGGTTGGACTGCAAACCGGACTTCCATCAAACCAGTCAGGCCAAACCCGCGCATGATATTAAATGTCGATTGGCGTAATTGTTGGACAACTGGATCAGACAAAGTTTGCATCGGCGTAATGGCGATTGAATCGGCCGAATGCAACCCAACTGGATCCAAATCTTCGACCCCACCGACTTGAATGCAATTATCTTTGGCATCACGCATCCCGACCACGGCCACTTCACGATAACCGGCAATGCTTTGATCGACGTTGACATGATGCGTCATCGAGCGTTTCAGCGCCGTTTCTACCGCTTCTTCTAATTGTTCAGCATCATCAACTTGTAAACGCAGCGTTTCGCCCATTGGTGAGACCGGCCGCACAACAACCGGGAAATCAAATTCGCGCACAGCGTCAAAGGCTTCACTGATGTCACTGGCCAACCGCGTTTTTACCCCCGGTTCGCCCAAAAGTTCTAAGCGTTCTTTTAAAACTTTGGCATTTTGCGCCGCTTGCATCACCGCCAACGGTAGGCCGAGGACTTTCGGCGCATTTTCACCCAGCATTTCAACAATTTCTGTGCTCAAGCGTATCGCGGTTAACCCACCAACCGATGCAATAATGGCCGTAATTTTGTGTTCTTGTATAATTTTTAATAAGGTTTGGGTATCCAGACTGGCCGTAATCGAAGTCACGTCGGTCCGCTCAATCGTAAAACTGTACGGATTATCATCGACAATCACAACTTCATGATTCCGTTTACGTAGCATTGATACCATTTGATAGCTGGCTAAGTCACTTTCGGTTTCACGCCCAAAGTCATTGGCCGAACCACCAATAATTAAGATTCGTTCGGTCATCCTAACTTACCATCCTTTCGCGCGGACACTAATTCCATGAATTCCGTGAAAATATTGGTCGCTTCATATGGACCAGGCGCTGCATCCGGGAAGAATTGCACACTAAATGCTGGAAAATCCCGGTGCCGCAAACCTTGGACGGCATTGTCCATCAAATCCACGTGGGTAATCATCAAATCCGTATCAACCAACGTCGCCCGATCAACTGAATAGCCGGCTCCTTGGTTAGCAAAGAGAATGCGCCCAGTGATTTGCTCACGAATTGGATGATTCATACCGTGATGATCGACTGACAATGGCGTCAAGTCTGCGCCATTGGCCAAGGCAAAAATTTCATGGCCCAACCCAATGCCAAACAAGGGCACTTCCGCTTGAAAGGCTTTAATCATTTTAAATAATTCCGGTGGCAATTGCCGGGGATCACCTGGTCCAGATGACAACACGATGCCGTCTGGATCCAAATTGGTCACTTCATCCAATGTCGCATTGTATGGCAACACCGTGATATTGGCATCATAGTCACTTAATTGCCGCAAAATACCGTTCTTTAACCCAAAGTCAATCACAACCACATTCGCACCACGGCCTGGATTAGCATAGGCTTTAGGCGTTGAAACTTGGGGCACTTGCCGCGTTGTGAGCACCATGGCATTCAATTGATCAAACGCATGATCATCAGGCACGTCAACGATACTGGCATTTTGCGTCCCAGTTTGGCGCAGATGCCGCGTCAAAGCCCGGGTGTCGATATTTGAAATACCGGGAATATTATGCCGTTCTAAATAAGACCCCAAACTCATTTGTTGCAAACGGTTAGTCGATATATCAGCCATTTCGCGCACCACAACCCCTTTGATTGTAGGTGTGATTGCTTCGTCGGCCATATGATTAACCCCGATTGCCCCAATGGTTGGCGTGGTAAACATGACAATTTGATTGTAATAAATTGGATTGGTAATCACTTGTTGGTAGCCTGTCATCGCCGTATGAAAGACGATTTCACCAAAAGTCGTTGCGGGCGAGCCAAAAGCTTCACCAACATACGTGGTCCCATCCTGTAAGATTAAATATCGTTTGGTCATGATCTGTCCTTCGTTTAACTAATTGCAGGCGTGTTGCACCCCGGTTTAGTTAATTTCAACTGCATTGACACCATCTATTTCAGCTACTTTGACACTAATGCGCTCTGAGACGGCGGTCGGAATATTCTTACCCACAAAATCAGCTCGAATTGGCAATTCACGATGGCCACGATCAACTAAGACGGCCAAATTAACGACGGCTGGTCGACCGTGATCCATTAAAGCATCCAAAGCAGCGCGAATCGTCCGGCCAGTGTACAAAACGTCGTCCACGAGAATCACGCGCTTGCCATCCAGTTCCACACCCAAATCAGTCACTGGGGCAACGCGGCGCTCTTGAGCGTCATCGCGATAGGTTGAAATATCGAGCTCAGCGACAGGGATCTCGGCATTTTCGAGTTGTTGTAAGCGTTCAGCGATGCGTTGGGCGATATAGACGCCACGGGTTTTAATGCCCACAATCACTAAGTTGTTCACACCTTTATTTTTTTCGATAATCTCATACGTAATGCGGGTCAACGCGCGTTGCATTGCCATTGCATCCACAATTTCTTTTACAGCCATTGTCCAATCCTCGCTTGGTTTTATTCTGGGCAAATAAAAATCGACGTCATCTCGTAAGACAACGTCGAAGTAAGATCACTTGTGCGTTGCCTCCTCGACACTTCACTGAATGTCATTAAGAAAGCCCTGTGTAATCTATTCTACCAAATTAACCTTAAACTAGCACGCGATTTCTTTGTGCTTGGGCGTTACTTGTTTGGCTCTGCATATGGTTCTAATTGATCAAGCATCGCCACAAAATTATCGGGCAAAGGTGCTTCAAAAACCATTTCCTCACCAGTCGTGGGTTGCGTCAAGCCAAGGGATGCCGCATGCAAATACTGACCTTGCCCTGGCAAAGTTTTCTTGGGACCATATAATGGATCGCCCGCCACGGGATGATTGATGTAAGCCATGTGGACGCGAATTTGGTGGGTCCGCCCAGTTTCGAGCTTCACAGCCAACAAGGTATAGCCGACAAAGCGCTTGATTACGCGAAAATGCGTCACTGCATCCCGTCCACCTTTAATGACCGCATTCTTTTTACGGTCAGCATTTGAACGGCCAATTGGCGCATTAATCGTGCCTGAATTTTCAGTGAATTCACCATGCACCAAGGCATAGTATTCCCGCAAATTCTTCTTCTCTTTGAGTTGGGCCGACAAAGCTTCATGCGCCTTATCATTTTTGGCCACCATCAATAACCCAGACGTGTCCTTGTCAATGCGGTGCACAATCCCTGGCCGAAAAGCACCATTAATTTGTGACAACGGCGTGTGAAACATCAAGGCATTCACTAAAGTGCCGTCTTCATGGCCCAATGATGGATGCACCACCATACCTTGGGGCTTATTGATCACCAATAAATCGTCATCTTCATAGACAATATTCAATGGTATGTCTTGGGGTTGAATATCAAGTTCAACCACGGCGGGAATTTCAAATTGAATCGTCTCGCCCGTCTTGGCCTTATATTTAGATTTTTTTGGAATCCCATTCACGGTAACCAAACCAGCTTCGATCCAATCTTGGACTTGTGAACGTGAATAATCCGGCAAGGTTTCGGCGATTACTTTGTCCAAGCGCCCAACAATCTCACCAACTACAAATGTTTCTACTGTCATTTTATTCCCCGATACTTTTTTGAAGTGTGGTGCGTACATTTTTTGACACCAAGTAATAGTATTGATCGCCATTGTACGTAAACAAGAGGCCACGCTTAGTAAATTGCACGTTTTTCATCCCGGAAATGCGAATTGAAAGGCGTTGGACACTGAAGAGTTGATAGAAATGGATAAAGCCTTGTTCATCAATTTCAACCCCACGCCGCAAAATCGCAAAAATCACTAACGCAACGAACACGATTAAAGCCAAGGCGGTCCATTCGTTAAAGTGCGTCACTTCTAATTGCATGATGAGGGCAAAGAGGCCGACCATCAAAATCCACGCCCAACTCACTAGCCCCACAATCCCTGCTGGTTGATAGAAACCTTTCATAATTCGCCGTCCCCTTCATCATCTTCGTTTTGGTATACTTTATTCATCATACTATTATAGCAAAATTAAGGACGTTCGTATGCTTATCAAACTATATACTGATGCCGCAACAAAAAATGCGCAAGGACCAAGTGCAGCTGGGGTGCTAATTGTCATTGACGGTCAGCAACATCAAGCCCATTTTTACCTTGGTGACAATCTAACCAATCACGAAGCTGAATTCATGGCGGCCACGCTGGGTTTTAAACAAGCCTTAGCGTTGGCCCAATCAACGGATACGGTATTTTTTTATACGGATTCTCGCGTGGTGTCGGATAGTTTAGGTAAGGGGCATGCAAAACACTATCCTGAATTGTTGGCTGAATTAGAGGCGGCTTCCAATCAGTTTGAACTTGTGATGGTGCATTGGGTGCCTGAGAAAGCTAATCTAGGTGCGCATAATTTAGCTTTTCAGGAGTTGGGTAAATATATTTAATTATGGTTTTCGGTGGTTGGTAGTTTCTGCCGGTTGCCCCTTTCAGGGTCAACATTGTTGTAAAATTTGGGCCGGCTGGGGCTCTCCGGCAAAGATAAATTTGTGGGAAACGGGTGGCGCAAATATGGGGAAAGGTCCGCAAGCGGCCCTGCGCCATGCCCGTTGTGGGTCTGAATATCGGGCGCCGGTTCCTCATATTCGGCCACCCTTGCTTTTCCCACAAATTGATCGCTCCGACCCCCAGCCGGCCCAAATTTTACAACAATTGGCAGAGTTAATCTGATTGTTTTTATTTAGTTCGTGTGTGACCACTCCAGAGTAGTTACGAAGGTTAACAAACTAAGAGTTAATACGTAGCTGAGGTGTCCAAAAAGAATTTTAGTGCAGCAGACTATAGGTCAAAAATCCAAGGCTGAAGTTCTCGAACCGAAATGAGCTAAAGCGACTGTAGGTTGGTGTTTGGCTTTGGTTTGGGGAAGGGCGGAGCATTGCTGGCGTAGTGGTGGAAAGAGCGAGGTAGCGGCACCAACGCGGTCTTAGGTTGGGAGTTCTGCTTTAGCAGGGCGGCCGGCCTTAGACTAGTGGGACCGTGTCGCCCACCTCTACGCTAGCAATGTGGAGCCCTTCCCCAAACCAAAGCCAAACACCGTGGCCCAGAGGGACACAAAAAACAAACAAAAACCATCCAGCCCCAAAAGCTAGATGGTTTTTTGAAATGAATTTACTTAATAACCCGGAAACGATCAGCGTCAGCGAGATAGTCTTTATCCCCAGCTTCAACTTCAACCGACCCAATCACCAATTGTGAACGCAAGCGCCAGTTAGCTGGAATATCATAAGCTTGTGCAAACTTGTCATCAACTAATGGATTGTAGTGTTGCAGATTAGCACCAAGTCCGGCGGTAACTGCAGCCAACCAAACGGAATACGCAGCAATGCCGTGTCCTTGTTCTGACCAATCATAGAAATTATCGGCATACAAAGCGAATTGCTCTTCAAATTGCTTGACAACATCTGTGTCAGTGTAGAACAAAACCGTTGCATAGCCAGCCTTGAAACTAGCCATCTTTTCTAATGTAGCTTGGAAGGCTTCTTCAGACGTTGCGACTGCCTTCAAACTCTCAGCTACCAAATCCCAAGCTGCTTCATGCTGATCACCAAACAAAATAACCGCACGGACAGTTTGATTGTTGAAAGCCGTTGGTGCTTCTTTGATGGCTGTTTGAATCAAATCAGTCAATTCAGCATCACTGATTTTAACGTCCTTACCCAAAATATATACTGACCGACGCTTTGCTTGTAATTCCAAAAAAGTATTTTCCAAAGTCATGTTAGAACCCCTTCCTCTTGCCGCAATAATTAACGATGCTATTATTTTATCAGACAAACTAACTTTTTGTAAGTGTTTAGTTAATTAATTTTGTAAGCGCGCTCATATCGGGCAGTTTGCAGGTCTAACCAATATTGTGGATTCAATTCTTCGCCCGTGGCGGCCACTAAAATATCGACCGGCGTTTTAGATGCACCATATTGCCAAACGTGCTCTTGGAGCCAAGCAATGAGTGGTTGATAATCACCATCCACCAATAAAGCTGAAACATCCAAGGTCTTTTCCATCTCGTGGCGGAATTGGGCCGCGTACAAATGCCCCAACGCATATGATGGGAAGTAGCCAAAGTCACCACCTGCCCAGTGAATGTCTTGCAAAATGCCTGTCAAATCAGATGGTGGCCGGATGCCTAGGTATTCTTCATACTTGTTATTCCAAACTTGTGGTAAGGTCGCCAAGTCCAAATCTTCATTGAAAATCGCCTTTTCAATTTCATAGCGAATAATAATGTGCAATGGATATGTCAACGGATCAGCTTCAGTACGAATCAAAGTTGGTTGCGTCTTCATCCAGCCAGCGATAAATGCGTCATATGAAACATCATCTAAAATGCCATTGAATTTATTTTGCAAAACTGGGTAATCATGTTGCCAAAACGCCGCGTCCCGACCAATCATAACCTCATTGAACAGTGATTGTGACTCATGAATACTCATTGAAATCTTCTTGTTAAAGGGTGTGTAATCCCACTTGGGGTCGATGTTTTGGGCAAACAAGGCATGCCCGGCTTCATGGAAAATCCCCAAGACGGCCATTTGGAATTTTGTACCCGACCAACGTGTGGTAATCCGCGCATCGTTGCGATTCATGTCTTGCATAAATGGATGGATCGTATCATCTAAGCGGCCTTTATCAAGATTAAAGCCCAAGCGCACGGCTGCATCCATCGCATAATCACGTTGATATTCCTTGATAACTGGGCGATGCAAAAATGAATCGTCAGGCGTTGTGCCCTGTTCACGTAATTTTGTCTGTAATTGCGCCAAGCCAGTTTTGACTTGAGCAAAAATTGTATCTAATTTCGCTGATGTCATCCCTGGCTCAAATTGACCTAGCAACACATCATAAGGCGTGGCTTCATCCTTGCGCCACAGCTTAATGAATTCGCGCTTAAAAGCAATCAACTTTTCCAAAGAAGGTTGATAGATTGTATAATCATCGGCTGCCCGTGCTTCAGCCCACTTGTCTTGCGCCACTGAAGTCGTCTTGGCAAATGCAATCGCCTTAGCATTTGGAATCGCCAATGTCCGCTCAGTATCTTCTTTGAATTTGATGAACAATGCTTGCTCGTCATCAGTCAACGTCGCAAAATGCTTCTTCTTATTGAAGTACGCCAACACCGCTTGGGCGTGTTTGTTGGTTGAAATTTTCAACAACCGCGCCGTGATGTATTCTTGTTGCGTCGCCCGAAAATCACCGGCATCCTTGGGCATCCCCGTCAATTGATCCCAGCTCAACAACGCCAGGTTTTCTTCTAAAATGCTTTGTTCTCTGAGGATGGCGCGTAAGTCAGCCCCCGTAAATTCATCTGCCATATTTTATCTCGCTTTCTGTTTAGACGTAGCTCCAGCCATTGCGCAACAATTTGTTAATGTACAACTTGTTGTAGAAGAAGGAGAAGATCAAGCCAACCACGGTAAACCCAAAGCCCCACGTAGGCAGTGCAAAGACGACTTCAATCAAAAAAATCAAAAGTGCACCAGTGAAATCACCACGGAACAATGCAGGGAAGAAGCCAAAAAATAATGTTGTCCAAGAGAAGCCAGACTTAACAACTTTTTGCTCGTTCCCGCGTCGTAGAGTTACATACATAATATTTACCCTGCTTTTTAATGTCTTGATACTAGTATAAACTCAAAAAGAAAAGACACCAACGAATTGCATCGTTAGTGTCGCGTTTAAATGGCGAATTACTTCAAACCATACTTCTTATTAAACTTGTCAACAGCTCCGTCGGCTTGCGTAAACTTAGCCTTACCAGTGTAGAATGGGTGTGAGTCTGATGAAGTTTCAATACGTACCATTGGGTATTCTGCACCTTCAAATTCAACTGTATCATTTGTATTCAAAGTTGAGCCAGCGATAAACTGAGCTCCAGTAGTAGTATCAACGAATACCACTTCACGGTATTCTGGGTGAATTCCTGCTTGCATGATTTTCTCCTTATCGCCCTGTCCTCATTCGGAACAGAGTCAGTTTTAATAACTTATATATTTTACCATACCACCAGGTCGTTGGGTAGTCTTTTTGTTAGTTAATTTTGTGGCTCGTCATTGTAAATCGGCTTCTTCGCGCAAAATTCCATACTTGATTGAATCCCAATACTGCCCTTGCCAATAGCGCACCTGCCGAATCCGTCCTTCAAGTTGCATCCCCACCTTTTCACCCACGCGCATCATGCGTTGATTGCCTGACCAGGTCGTAAACCCGATATGCGGCAGCGATGGAAATTGGTTAAACATTTGCTTGATCCACATTTTGATCGCTGCTGTGCCGATGCCGTGTTGCCACGTCGACTGTTGATAAATGATAATCCCAATTTCCAACCATCGCTTCAAATCAGCATCTTCAAAATAAGCACTCACCATCCCCACCAGCTGTCCATCCACAATGATTAATTGACGCATTTCATTATCAACAAATGTTTCCGGCCCCATCCGGTCAATAAAATCAGCATATTCTGGCAAGGCATCCGTAAAGTACGGTGCATCCCATTTAGTCCATTCAGCATCTGAATCACTAAACGCCAATTGCCAAAACGCTTCCAAATCTGCCTCGGTAAACTTTCTAATTTCGATCGTCATCAAACTCCCCCTTTTCGCTACAAAACGCGACTTCTAACCTTAATATTAGCAAATGTCGTAAGCTTTGACGAGGATACTTATGGCCGTGAGCTAAATCAAAAAACATGTCACTTATATCCGTGACATGTTATATAGGCTTATTTTCGTTTAAATTGTTCACTAATTATGCTTGTGCTAAATCCAAGTATCATGAAAAATGTCGGCCAAATAATCGTTTTCAATTGAAAATCCTTATACAAGAATATGGAAACTCCTATTCCAAAGGACCAACCGATTACAAAACACAATATACGTTTAGTTATGCTCATTATTGCCACCCCATATCTCAAAATTACCCCCAGCAACTAATCAACACACAAAATATAACATATTAATTTATATAATTCAATATTTCAAGCTATAATAATTTTTTAAATATTTTATTCATATTTAATTTGAATTTAATTAAATTATAGTGACATTAGGACATTTATCATTATCTAGCCTTCAACCCAAATAAAAAAGCAGACTTTCATCTGCTTTTGGCATTATTAATTTTTGGGTTCGTCATCCCCGGTTTTCAAGACGGCCATGAAGGCTTCTTGTGGTACGTCAACTGTACCCACTGACTTCATGCGCGCTTTTCCACGTTTTTGCTTGTCCAACAACTTGGCGCGTCGATCAGGGTCACCAGTGTGAATCTTTGAGGTAACATCCTTACGATAGGCCTTGATGGTCGAACGCGAGATAATCTTTGAACCGATTGCGGCTTGCACTGGGATTTCAAAGTTGCGGCGCGGAATGATTTCCTTGAGCTTAGCCGTAATGGTCCGGCCACGTTCTTGGGCGAATTCCTTATGCACGATGAAACTCAAAGCATCGACCTTTTCCCCGTTCAACAAGATATCGATTTTCACCAAGTCAGATTGGCGATAACCTTCCATATCATAGTCCAATGAAGCATATCCACGCGTTGATGATTTCAACTTGTCAAAGAAATCAAAGATAATTTCTGACAATGGCATGTAATACTTCACATTGACCCGGAATTCATCGAGGTAATCCATCGTGTCAAATTCACCACGCTTGCGTTGCGCCAAATCCATGACCGCACCCACGTATTCATTGGGCACCATGATTTGGGCATGCACGTATGGTTCTTCAATATACTTGATCGCCCCAACTTCAGGCAATTCAGATGGATTATCGACCTCAACCATCTCACCGTCCGTCGTAAACGCATGATACGTTACGGATGGTGCCGTCGTGATGAGGTCCATGTCAAATTCACGTTCCAAACGCTCTTGCACCACGTCCATGTGCAATAAGCCCAAGAAACCAGTTCGGAAACCAAAGCCCAACGCTTGTGAAGTTTCGGGCGTGAATTCCAAGGAAGCATCATTTAATTGCAACTTCTCAAGGGCTTCTCGCAAATCATTGTACTTACCATTATCCGTTGGGTACAAACCAGAGTACACCATGGGCGTCATTGGCCGATAACCATCAAGCGGTGCATCGGCAGGATTATTCACCAAGGTAATCGTGTCACCCGGGCGTGCATCACGGATATTCTTAATCGATGCGGCCAAATAACCCACGTCACCAGCCATCAAATAATCGCGCTTGATTGAATGCGGTGAATGTACCCCAACTTCGGTAACTTCATACTCAGCTCCCGAATTCATAAAGCGCACACGATCACCAGGCTTCACAACCCCTTCTTTGACCCGAATCGTCAAAATAACACCCTTATACGCGTCATAGGTCGAATCAAAAATCAACGCTTGCAACGGCGCTTCTAAATCACCCTCTGGCGCTGGGAATTTCAAAACAATTTGTTCGAGCAATTCGGGAATGCCAATGCCTTGCTTGGCTGAGGCTAACACCGCTTCTGAAGCATCCAGGCCAATCACGTCTTCAATTTCTTGGCGGACTTTTTCAGGTTCGGCAGCTGGCAAATCAATCTTGTTGATCAACGGCAAAATTTCCAAATCATTTTCCAACGCCAAATACACGTTGGCCAAGGTTTGGGCTTCGACACCTTGAGCCGCATCAACGACCAAAATGGCACCTTCAGCGGCAGCCAATGCACGGGAAACTTCATAGGAAAAGTCCACGTGGCCTGGCGTATCGACCAAATGGAAAATATAAATTTCACCGTCGTTGGCTTTATAGTGCACTTCAACGGCATTCATTTTAATCGTAATCCCACGTTCTCGTTCCAAATCCATGGTATCAAGCAATTGGTTTTGCATCTCGCGTTCCGTCACGGTGTGGGTGGCTTCAAGGATGCGATCCGCAATCGTCGACTTACCGTGATCAATGTGAGCCACGATCGAAAAATTACGGATATGTTTTTGGCGCGCTTGCATTTCTTCTAAGGTATCCATTGTGCGCTCCTTCTATATTTTAATGTCTTACAAATTATACCGGATTTCAGGTCAAATGAACACACAAAAACCGCTTCATCCTTGGGAAGAAAAAGCGGCTGAGAGAGAAAGAGAATTGGTTGTATAGAGAGATTACTCCCCTATGGACATAATATACCAGACTGAAAACGCTTTCTCTAGCTAATTCATAATCTTTTCACAAACCGTTTACACTTACGTCGCTTACCCTTTTGAAATCACGGTTGCAGCTGATAATTCAGCACTAGCAGCCTCATCGACAATCACGATGACATTCGGATGCTTTTGCAAGATTGAGGCCGGCACAGCTTCAGTCACTGGCCCTTCAATCATAGCGCGCACGGCATCAGCTTTATTGGCTCCGTATGCCACTAACAAAATTTGCTTAGCTTGCATAATTGACGCCAAGCCCATTGAATAGGCAAATTTTGGCACTTCTGAAATATCATCAAAGAAGCGTGCATTGGCCTCAATCGTTGATTCGGTCAAAGTAACTTCATGGGTCAATGAATCAAATGATGTGCCAGGTTCGTTAAAGCCGATGTGGCCATTTTGACCCAAGCCCAAAATTTGCAAGTCGATGGGATTGGCGTTTAAAACTTGTTCATATTCAGTGGTAACTTGCTTGGCATCTGGATTACTTCCGTCTGGCAAATAGCTTTGTTTGAACGGCTTTTGATCAAACAAATGTTGGTGCATGAACACGTTATAGCTTTGGGGGTGGTGCTTGTCTAAGCCTTTATATTCATCTAAATTAACAGAGATTTTATCTGAGAAATCCAAATCACTGGCGATGATGGCATCATAAATTGAGATTGGTGATGAACCGGTGGCTAGACCAAAGACTTGGGCGCCGTTTTGCATTGCTTCGGTGAAGACTTTTAGGCCAATTGGGCCACCGGCTTGTTGATTTTGTACTTGAATAATTTTCATGGTGGGTACTCCATTTTCGTTTTTTAATTGGTATAGTCCAATTGTACAACTAACTTCTGGTTAGGACAAGTTTTTAGGCTTCTTGTGCTTGGTTTGTGGGTTTGCTTAGCCGTTTCACGGCTAGGGATTTAGATTTGGTGGGGGAATTGGCTCCGCATTGCTGACATAGAAGTGGGCGACAGAGTCCTGCTAGTCTAAGGGATTCGGCCTTGCGCAAGCGCAAAACCAACTCCCTAAGACCGCGCTAGTGCTCCTACCTCGCTAATTCCACTACTATGTCAGCAATGCTCCGCCAATTCCCCCACCAAATCAAACTCCCAACCTATAGTCGCTCTAGCTCCTGCCGGTTACTAAAACTCCACCCGTTCATCACTACACGTGCAAAGTTATACAAAGGCGCTTATGAAGAATACCTAATTACATAATAAAAAGCCTCTGAATTTGGACTTGCTCCAATTCAGAGGCTTTGGGTTACTCTACAAAAAATATCTTACACATGACAATGGATAATGCTATTATGCTTTCCAGCAAGGTCAACTGCATACAATAAATCATTAAAACTAGAGCTGAAGTTTTAGGGCTGGCAGGAGCTAAAGCGACTAGAAGCCGGGATTTGGGGTTGCTGGGGTAAATTGCGGAGCATTGCGGGTGTTGTTGTTGGTTTATGGTGGTAGGGAAAAGATTAATAACCAATTTTTTGCCCACGCTCTTGGGCCGTAAA
>JAITQG010000022.1 GCA_031289015.1 Lactobacillaceae bacterium | reverse complement strand
GAATTGATCCCAAGTTACACGAGCAGATTGTTAAAGAGGCTGAACGACAAAACCGCAGCTTAAATAATTACGTATCACTAGTCTTAGAAAAGAGCTTAGCAACCCAGCTATCAAGCTCATTTGAAGACCGCCAATTCGTCGGACGCACCATTGATGGCCATAAAATCACACCAGAAAATGGCCTCGTCATGGTCGATGGAATCTATTATCGTTATCTAATTGACGGTAATTTACCCGTCGATGTCACTAACAATTACGTGATTATTGAAGCCAATGGGAATGTTTTGATTTTACGTGCCCTATAAGGAGGCCATAAAATGTCGATACTAAATTTAATTGGTGATTTGGTCGGGGTTGATCTTAGCGAACTTGAGCTAGACAATCAAAATCAAGCAACCAGAAGTCAAGCACAATCAAGACGTCAACCAGCCCCAATCAAACAATCGTATATTAGTAAAACCCCGAATCGTCAGTTTGGGGTGCTTGTCAATGAACAACAACAACGCTCACGCTTAAGACGTGATGTGACGATTGGTCCATCACGGGGTGCCGGCGAAAAGTGGAAAATCACCAATCAATTAAAACCGTGGTTAACCGCTAATGTCAAAAAGCCGTAATTAGAAATAAAAGGAGCAAAAAAATGCCATTTGGAATTAAAATCGTACCGCAAAACAATGTTGGGCTTCGTGAAACCCTTGGTCGGTATACTAGTACCGTACAGTCAGTGTTGAGCTTTTATTTGCCATTCATCCAAAGTGTACGCAATGTTAGTTTGGCCATGGAACCCTTGCGCTTGCCTAATTATTCAGTGATCACTAAGGATAATGCGGACGTTAGCGCCAGTGTTACGTTGAATTATCACGTTACTGACGCGGTTAAGTACATGTATGAAAATACCGATTCAGTTGAATCAATGGCGCAATTAGTGCGTGGCCATTTGCGTGATATTATCGGGCGGATGGATTTGAATGAATCATTGGGGTCAACGGCTAAGATTAATCAAGAATTGAGTGCGGCGATTGGTGATTTGACGAATACGTACGGCATCAACGTTGATCGAATTAACATTGACGAATTGACGCCTTCAAAGGCCATTCAAGAAGCCATGGATAAGCAATTGACGGCCGATCGTGAACGCGTGGCTGTGATTGCCGCCGCTGAAGGACAAGCCCGTTCAATCGAATTGACGACGAAAGCAAAAAACGACGCTGTGAAGACCACGGCGCACGCTGAAGCCGATGCCACCAAGACGCGTGCTGATGCTGAACGTTATCGAATCGACACGGTTCAAGAAGCGTTGCGCTCAGCTGATGCGCAATACTTCCAGAATCAATCGATTAATGCTTTTATGGAATTGGGTAAGAATCCGGCCAATACCATTGTCGTACCAAGTGATAAGATTGGCGAATTTGGTCAATTACCAGTGGTCGGTAAGTTGTTGAGTGAAGGCATGAAAAAGGATTAATTTTACACTTACGGAACATTAGTGTTGACAAATTATTCTAATAGATTTATCATAATGCACATGGAAAACAAAAAGGAGGTAGTTATCATGATGAAGTCACGTGTTCAAATGAATATTAAAGCTGATGCAGTAACTACTGCCTTGTTGAGCGATCGATTGTTGTTGAAATAGTCGATGGCCTTGTTTATGCTAGCCATCGACGGTAATGATCGGTGGCTAGTCTCCTACTTAATTTGTAAGTACAGACTAGCTTTGGTTAAACGTATTTTTTACGTAGCGCCAAGACTAGTCTTTTTTGTTTAATTCCTGGCCAGGTAAACAAAAACTAGTCAACGCTAATTGTATAGTTGCCAATGGATTGAATGAGGGAATATAAGATGAAAAAGACACAGATTATTGTAAGTGCGGCGGTAATGGCGATGAGTATGGGCATGATGCAAGCCCATGCCGATGCAGCTAACAAAACGATTAACTGGACGTTGACAGGTGATTTGAAGACGACTGACCCAGCCAAACTGGTGGATACAATTTCACAAGACACCGTTATTAATACTGGTGAAGGTTTGTACCGCGTCAATGCTAAGGGCAAAGCAGAACTTGCAGCGGCTAAGTCTGTTAAAGTTTCGGCAGATGGTTTGAAGTGGACATTCACTTTGCGCAATAATTTGAAGTGGTCAAATGGTAAGTCTATCACCGCGGCTGACTTTGTCTATGGTTGGCAACGGACTAATGATCCGGTCACGGCATCAGGGACAGCACCGATTTTTTATACCGGCATCAAGAATGACATTGCCATTCAACAAGGTAAAGCTGCCGTGTCATCACTTGGTATTAAAGCAGATGGGGATCACAAGTTGGTCGTAACCCTTGACCATCCTATGCCTCAACTCAAGGCTGAATTATCATTCGTTGGCTTTTTCCCACAAAACAAAGCATTTATTGAAAAGACTGGGTCAACATATGGTTCAACTGCCGCCAAGTCAATTTCTTCTGGCCCATATATTTTGAAGAACTGGAACGGTAACGATACGGCCTATACGTACGTGAAGAATCCTTATTATTGGGATGCCAAGGACGTTAAAACTAAGAAAATCAAAATCCAAATGGTGACCGATGCGACGACTGGCTTCAACCTTTACAATTCTGGTAAGGTTGATTTCACCACACTCTCACCAACGCAAGCCCAAGCAAGTAAGCAAAATAAAGCCTACAAGCAAACTTCATTGGCCGCTACCCAATATTTGGTGATGAATACCGAAAACAAGCTCCTCGCCAATACCGATGTGCGCCGGGCCATTCAATATGCGATTAACCGGCAACAATTAACCAGCAAAGTGCTAGCTGGGAGTGGTTCACCAGCCAAAACTTATATTCCAGCGGGGCTCGTCAAGGATCCAAATTCTGGTGAAGACTTTGCCAAGGCAGCCGCTACTGGCGTTGTTAAATACGACAAGAAAAACGCTGCAGCCTATTGGGAAAAGGGAGTGAAGGCTGTTGGCGATGCATCTAAGAACATTGTCATTATGACGGATGATACTGACACGCAAAAGCAAGCCGCAACGTACATTCAAGCGCAATTAGAAGCTAATCTCAAGGGCCTTAAGGTAACGATTAAGTCAGTTGCCAACAAGCCTCAATTAGCTGCTCTACAAAGCCACAACTTTGATATTGCGATTCAAACTTGGAATGCTGATTATTCTGATCCAATTGAAATGATGAACCTATTAACGACAGGTAGTTCATATAACTATGGTAAGTGGTCTGATAGCGATTATGATAAGTATGTAACTGCAGCAAGTACGACTGATGCAAACAATGCCAAGACCCGCTTTAAGGATTTGATCAAGGCCGAACAAATTATTGAAAAGAAAGTCGGTGTTGTGCCATTGAATTACTCTTCTGTAGCCTCATTCTGGCGGCCATCAGTTAAAGACGTACAATTAAATCAAGTTGGCAATACCTTTGACTTTAAGTACGCCGTTAAGCACTAAAAACTTAGCCACGGTTTCTTCAAAGTCTTGCAAAAACATCTTTATATTATCAGAATAAAAACCGCATAATCATTGCGTATAGTTAGGGATAGTACTTACAATATGTCAAAATGACGGATTGTAAAGACTGGATGAAAGCGCTTGCAAAATTGCGCTGAAATGTATAAAGTTAAAGATGTAAGCACAAGACTAAGTGATTAAAATTTGATAATCTATCGGAGGAAAATTTATTATGGCAGACAAGACAATTATGTTGGCATGTTCAGCAGGGATGTCAACTTCAATGTTGGTACAACGTATGCAAGAAGTGGCGAAAAACGAAGGCAAGGATTACGATATCTTTGCAACTTCAACTTCTGATATTGATGATGCAATCACTAATCACCGCCCAGACGTTGTTATGCTTGGACCTCAAGTGGCTTATCAAAAAGCCGAAGTTCAAAAGAAGACAGACGCGGCTGGAATTCCAATGGAAGTCATCAACATGATGGATTATGGAATGATGAAGGGTGACAAAGTCTTGGCCGAAGCTGAAAAGATGATGGTCTAAGGGTTACTAGTGTGCCCTTCATTACCAAAGAACGCTAATTTTTGGATTGGGGAGAGGGCAAGTTATTTATTTAACTATGTCCGCTGCCCAATTTTTTTATTCATAAGGAGAAATCATAATGGCAGAAGAGTTACAACAATTGCAAGCTGAAATTGCTGAATTGAAAGCTACCGTGGCTGAATTAGCAACGAATCCAATGGAAGACGACGAGCGCATGAGTGTTGTGATGCAATTAATCATGCACGGTGGATCAATTAAGGGCTTTGCATTAGAAGCGATTAAGGCTGCTCGTGAAGGCAATCTGGCACAAGCTGATGACTTTTTGAGGCAATCAGAAGATGAAGCCAAGTTTGCCCATGATGCGCAAACTTCAATGCTAACGGCCGCTGCACAAGGTGAACGCGTACCAATCGATATCTACATGGTGCACGCCCAAGACCACGTGATGACTGGCTTGGCGACTAAGGATCTAGCAGTTGAGATTGTTGAATTATATAAGCGCTTGGCAAAGGAGGCTTAAGCATGGCGACTGAAGCATATACAATGCCCGATGGCTTTTTGTGGGGTGCGGCCAATGCGGCTCATCAATTTGAAGGAGCCTGGGATGTTGATGGCAAGGGCGTTTCGATTGCCGATGTAATGTTGGCTGGAAGTGATCCATGGCTTGACGGGCAAGCACCTGCCAAATATGCAGCTGCAACTGCCGAAACGTTGAAAAACAAGCACCGGATTGTGACTGATCAAGTTGAAGTGAATGGAAATTATCCGAATCATCGCGGAATTGATTTTTTTCATACGTATGAAGCTGATTTGGAATTGATGCATGAAATGGGGATGAATGCCTTTCGGACATCAATTAATTGGACACGGATTTTCCCAAATGGGGATGAAGACCAACCTAATGAAGCTGGCTTGGCCTTTTATGATCGTTTATTCGACAAGATGAAGGCGTTGGGCATTGAACCGGTTGTGACGTTGAACCACTTTGAAATGCCATATCATTTGGTGACTGAATATGGTGGATGGACGAATCGTAAATTGATCGATTTCTTCGTGAAGTATGCGCGCGTGGTGCTTGAACGTTATGGTGATCGCGTGTCATATTGGATGACGCATAATGAAATTAATAATCAAGCGCAATTCTTTGATGATCATCCCATGTTGCAAAATTCAGGCTTGATGGATTATCCCGAAAAGGATGCCGAAGAATTGATGTACTTGGCATCGCATCACGAATTGGTGGCGAGTGCCTTAGTTGTTAAAGCCGCGCATGAAATCAAAGTTAAAGTCGGTAATCCAAATTTGCAAATGGCCGATATGATTGCGATGAATCCAATCTATCCGCATACGACGAACCCTGCTGATCAAATGGCGGGGGCGCGGGCGATGCAACAAACTTATTGGTGGGGCGATGTGGCTGCCTGGGGTTACTACCCTGAATGGTTGTTGAATTACTTTGCCCACCATAATTTTGACATTGATATTACTGACGAAGATAAGCAAATCTTGGCTGAAAACCCAGTTGATTATGTGGCCTTTTCATACTATATGAGTAATGTCATTGGGTCCGATGATAATCCGTGGATTGATTTTCGGATGGATCAAAACCACTTCGACAATGATTACCTTGAAAAGTCGGACTGGGGTTGGCAAATTGACCCCGTTGGCTTGCGCTGGGCTTTGAATTGGATGTGGGATCGTTGGCACAAGAAGATGATGATTGTTGAAAATGGCTTTGGGGCTTATGACAAGCTTGAAGCTGATGATGCGGTGCATGATCCATACCGGATTAAGTACCATCATGATCATATTTTGAACATGGAACGCGCGATTGCCATTGACGGGATTCCGGTTTATGGTTATCTGCCTTGGTCAGGGATTGACATGATTTCGGCTTCGACTGGTGAAATGTTGAAGCGGTATGGGTTCATTTATGTGGATTTGGATGATATGGGGCAGGGGTCTGCTCGGCGTTATCGGAAGGATTCGTTTAATTGGTATTCACGGGTTATTGCTTCTAATGGGGGGGAGCTTTAGGCTTCTTCTCTTGAAATTGGCTTCCTGCTTTTGTGGGGGCTTTTTTTAATTGGTTTGGGTTTGCTTAGCCGTTTCACGGCTAGGGATTTGGGTTGGTGTGGGAAAGGGCTCCGCGTTGTTGGGGTTGAAGGGGGCGACAC
>JAITQG010000001.1 GCA_031289015.1 Lactobacillaceae bacterium | reverse complement strand
GGGTCAAGCGAGGTAGCGAAACAATTAAGACCCATTTTTTGGCCCACGCTCTTGGGCCGAAAAATTCTGGTCGTATTGATTCGTGTCGCCCCCTTCAACAGCAGCAATGCGGAGCCCTTGACCCAACCCAACCCAAAATCCCTCGGTCCTGAAAGGGCCGACACAAACCCGTAATATACGAACCCTAAAAATATGATATACTTAACAACTGTTGAAAGACACAAATGAAAGGAAAATCATTCCATGTTGCAAGCAATTATTCAAGGCCTCTTATCATACATAGGCACCACCTCAGACTATTTCGTAGTCTTACTCGTAGTCTTTGGCTGCTATAACGTAAAACAACGAAACAGTATCTTTATCGGATCATACATAGGAAACGGGTTATTAATTCTAGCAAGTATCTTAGTAGCCTTCTTCGCCCAACAAGTTCCCCAAGAATGGCTACTAGGCCTCTTGGGAATCGTCCCAATTGTAATGGGGATTCGGGCATTATTAGTAGACGAAGATGAAACCGAAAACATCGGGGACCAATTCCAGAACAATAATAATATCAAAATCATCACGAACGTCATTATTATCACCATCACCACGTGTGGGGCTGACAATTTGGCCATCTATATCCCATATTTCTCAAATATTGATTTTGCGTTTATTCCGATTATCTTAGCGATGTTCATCCTAATTTTGACCGTCGTAAACTACGCTGCGTACCGGTTTTCGACAATTAAACCAGTCCATGAATTCTGTGAACGCTTTAGTGATAAAATTCAATTTGTGGTATATGTTGCCTTAGGGGTGTATATTTTATTTGATACCGGAGCTGTCCAACACATTTTGCAGCTTATAACAGGTTAGGGAGACAACTATGAGTACAAAATTAACTTTAATTCACCAGGCTAAACTCGATGAAGCCGCTAAAATGGCTAAAATCCTTGGCAATCCATCACGGATGCAGATTTTATACATTTTAGAGCAACAAACGTTAAACGTGACTGAACTATCAACCGCGCTTGATATTGAACAATCACAAATGTCGCACACGCTCAAATACTTGCGCGATCACCAGTTGATTTCACAAGAGCGCCGGGGCAAGTCAATCTATTACACATTAGATGATCCACACATTATGTCGACCATGACTCAACTCTTAAAGCACGCTGAACATGTGCTAGCAAATTGCGATCATACGGGTGCGGCGGTTGATCATACAGTGGAAGTCGACTTATAGTAAGCACTTTGTAACATTGTCAACAAAATGACTAAAATTAGTAAGAATCTAATAAAGCTCAAGTTAACGTGATAACCACGCTAATTTGAGCTTTTTATGTTGTCAAAGCGGATAATTAGTGAACTTCCTTGCTTGCATTTAGGATGTTAGGGCTTTATAATTAATTTTGTACGTTGGTTGTTTGCATAAACTAACCAACTGAGGAGCTTGAATTAGCTCAGACTACTAGATTATTTGATTATATTTCGGAGGATGACAAAATGTCAGAATTGTTTAACTTTCCTAAGGTAGAATTCCTTGGTGGTGCTAAGGGTGTTGATTTCGAAGCTGCAAAGGGCTTCAACTTCTACAACCCAGAAGAGACTTTCACTATTAATGGTGAAACTAAGACTATGAAGGAATGGTTGAAGTTCTCTGTTGCTTACTGGCACACAATGGACCAACGCATGGTTGACCCATTTGGTGAAGGTACTGCCGAACGTCCATGGGATGTTAACGGTGAAGATGACATGTCTGATTTGGACCATGCAATCGCTAAGGTTGATTACATGTTCGAATTCATGGACAAGTTGGGTGTAGAGTACTTTGCATTCCACGATCGTGATTTGGCTCCAGAAGGTGCTAACTTGGCAGAAACTAATGCTAACTTGGACGCTGTTGTTGATCGTATCGAAGTTAAGATGCAAGAAACTGGCAAGAAGTTGCTTTGGAACACTTCATCATTGTTCACTAACAAGCGTTTCTTGGCTGGTGGAGCAACTACTCCATTTGCTGACGTATTTGCTTATGCAGCTGCTCAAATCAAGCACTCATTGGAAATTGCTAAGCGTTTGAACTCAGAATCATACGTATTCTGGGGTGGTCGTGAAGGTTACGAATCATTGTTGAACACTGACGTTAAGCGTGAGTTGGATCACATCGCTTCATTCTTCAAGTTGGCTAAGGATTACGCTAACGAAATTGGTTACACTGGTCAATTCTTGATCGAACCAAAGCCAAAGGAACCAACTAACCACCAATACGATACTGACGTACAAACTACTATCGCCTTCTTGAAGACATACGGTTTGGACAAGGACTTCAAGTTGAACTTGGAAGGTAACCACGCTTACTTGGCTGGTCACACTTACGAACACGAAGCTCGCTTTGCTCGTGAAGCCGGATTGTTGGGATCATTGGATGCTAACATGGGTGACAAGCAAACTGGTTGGGACATCGACGAATTCCCTAACGACATCTACGAAGCTACTTTCGTTATGTACGAATTCATCAAGAACGGTGGATTGCCTACTGGTGGATTGAACTTTGACTCAAAGGTTCGTCGTGCTTCATTCAAGCCTGAAGATTTGTTCTATGCTCACATGGCTGGTATGGATGTTTACGCTGCTGGATTCCGTGTTGCAAGCAAGATGGTTGAAGACAACTTCATCGAAAACATCTACAAGAACCGTTACGCATCATTTGATGCAGGTATCGGAGCTGACTTCGAAGCTGGTAAGACTACTTTGGCTGACTTCGAAGCTTACATCTTGAACAAGTCAAACGAAGAAATCTTCGCAACTGTTCAATCAGGACGTTTGGAAGCTATCAAGGCAACTGTAAACAACTACATCTACAGTGTTTTGGGATCAACTTTCAACAAGTAATTAAATAATCTCAACTAAGCATGGGTAACCATGACAGAAGGGCTGGGCTAGTTTCTAGTCCAGTCCTTCATTTTAGTTAAATCCAAAAAATAGAGGAAAATTAAATGAGTGAAGTAGTATTAGGTGTTGACCTTGGTACTTCCGCCGTTAAGGTCTCAGCTGTTGACCGCGCCGGAAAGATCGTTGCCCAACAATCATATAGTTACCCATTGTCACAACCAAAGCCCGGTTGGTCAGAACAAAACCCTGAAGATTGGGTGAACGGAGCTACGGTTGCCATCGTTCGCTTGATTTTGAATGACGGTTTGAAGCCTGAAGACATCAAGGGAATTTCTTATTCTGGTCAAATGCATGGTTTGGTTTTGTTGGACAACAACAACCAAGTTTTGCGCCCAGCTATTTTGTGGAATGATACACGTACCACGCCACAAACTAAGGAAATCGCTGACAAGATGGGCACTGAATTCATCGACGTTACGCGTAACAAGGCCTTGGAAGGGTTCACTTTGCCAAAGATCTTGTGGGTTAAGGAAAACGAGCCTGAGATTTTTGCACAAGCAGCGACTTTCGTTACGCCTAAGGATTACGTGCGTTACCGGATGACTGGTAAGTTGGCCATGGAAATTTCTGATGCGTCAGGAACTGTTGCCATGGACGTTGCAGCTGGAACTTGGTCAAAGGAAGTTCAAGAAGCCTTTGATTTGCCAGCTTCATTCTTCCCTGACATCATCCAAGGAATCGAATATGCTGGTAACGTTTCACAATCATATGCATTGTTCTCAGGTTTGACAGTTGATACGCAAATCTTTGGTGGAGCAGCCGATAACGCCGCTGGTGCCATTGGTTCAGCGATCTTGAAGCCGAACATGGTTTGGTCATCAATCGGAACTTCTGGGGTTGTCTTGAAGTATGAAGATAACGCTAATGTTGATTACAAGGGTAAGATTCACTTCTTCAACCATGCCATTCCTGGTAAGTACTACTCAATGGGTGTTACTTTGTCAGCTGGGCATTCATTGGATTGGTTCAAGTCAACCTTTGCACCTGATGACGACTTCACACCATTGGTTGATTCAGCCGGTAAGTCAACAGTTGGGGCTAACGGTTTGTTGTTCACACCATATATCGTTGGGGAACGTACGCCATATGCTGACGGTGACATCCGTGGTTCATGGTTGGGTGTTGACTCAATGCATAAGCAACACGATTTCGTGCGTTCAGTCTTGGAAGGAATCATCTTCTCATTCAAGGATATCTTTGAAATTTATGACGAAGCCGGTGCCGACTTTGACACTGTTATCGCTTCAGGTGGTGGAGCTAAGTCACCATTGTGGTTGCAAATCCAAGCTGACATCTTTGATAAGAAGGTTGTCGTATTGGAAAACGAACAAGGCCCTGGAATGGGTGCTGCAATCTTGGCTGCGGTTGGTTTGGGTTGGTTCCCATCAGTTCAAGAAGCCGCTGAAAACTTTGCATCATTTGGTAAGGAATACACGCCAAACCCAGAAAATGTTGAAAAGTACAAGCAAGTTTATGCCATCTACAAGAAGGTCTATGCTGCGACTGCTGAAGTTTCACACGAGTTGATGGATTACCGTCGTGCAGCTACTAATTAATTTTAAATAATTGAAAACGCTGAGGTGCTAATTGCCTCAGTTTTTTTTTTGGTCCATGGGATTGCCTTAGATCAATAGCAAAAAAGAGTTCAAATGGGTGCCAATTACTGACAACATTCATTTGAACTCTTTTAAAAATTAGATTGGAGTTTCACGCCGCTGAGCAAGCAGCGCAAAGATCGCTACAAAAATAAAATCAATTAAGAAGAAACCAATATTTATCCCAGCCACAGCGCGCAGACTGATCGGGTAATTTAAATTCATTGAGATTAACAGGAGCAATAACAAAAAAGCGAGTCACTTGGCAAAATACCAGTGGTTCGCTTTTTGTGTGGTGCTTAGAGATTTTTGGTTTCCTTAATGGTCAACAAGATATTGCGCAAATCATCCCAATCGTTAGTGGTTGGCGGATTTGTCCATTGTAGCTTTAACACGTTTTCATAATCAGGTACATGATTTGAAATCAAAATGTCGGTTTCATCAGTGACGTGATCACTGACGATTAACCGCAGTGATTTCAATGAAATAATATTCTTTTTGATGTAGTCGTTATAGGCTTTGCCGTACGTGAAATCAATGGCGATATGTACGGTTTGGGCCAAATAAGCGATTTTTGGATTGGAAATTAACAAAAATAGTAAATCATAGGCGATTTCAGCTTGGTAAAGTTTGAAAAAGGCCACTTTACCGTGCAGCGCATGATACATTTGTTGCACAAAAGCATGCGCAAAGGCGAACAATTTAGAATACTGCGTCTCTAAGAAAGTTAAGTTTTCGACATCGAATAAAGTTGCCTGTGGATAACCATAATTAACTAAGCGGAAAAAGAACCGTTGCAAATTCTCTTGGAACTCAGCGTCGAAAATATCATCGTAAAAGATTTTTTCTAAGTTGAAAGTCGCCGATACGCTGTCCTCAAACAAGTTAATTAATTTGGCTAAGTCAGGATCGTGGGGGAGTGTCTCAAAATTGATCGACATCATATTTTCAGCATAGAGACAATTTAAGAACGCGCTGGCTTCGGTTTTTAAATGTGCAGGCGCAATGGTTGGGTAATGCTTAGTCAAGATGGTAAAAGTTTTGTCGAGCAAGTCAGCTGGCCAAATGTTTTTATTTTTCTTATATGATTTACGATTTACGATATTTTCATCAATGAAATGCTCGTGCTCTAAACGACGCGCCGAGACAGATAGATAATACATTAATTTGATCTGATCGGTATGCGTTAATGAGATGTTTAGGGCACCCGTCAGCTCGTCCATTAATTCGATCGTCTTGGCCTTTATATCGGCCGGCATTGGGAAGTCTGGATCTTGATGAAAATTTAAATAATAGTTGTAGAAAAAAGAACGAATAAATAATTCATCGCCAAACAAAGTAAGTTTTGGGGAGATTTGAATGTCAATCATGCCGAGTTTTTCAGCCAAGTCATTTTTGATTTCAAAAAAAGAGGTCTGCGAAATAAAATTATTTTCCAAAAAGTCACGTTGCCGGATGACATCTTCAACTAAAAAGCTTTTGATGAACGGCGCAAACCGGGAATTTTTAGCGTAATAATGGCCAAACGCATTCACAATTGAACAAGCTGGTTTGTCAACCAACCGGATGTGTTTGTTTTTAATTTCTAATTTAAATGGTTCATTATAGGTGTCGATGTGTTGTACATCCGCTTCGATCATCTCAATGCATTTAGTGAGTTGGTAACTTGATAAATCGAGTTGTTCACCAATTATTTTTAACGCCATTAAATCTGCGTTATTTTCCAAGATGGCCAATATCTGCAGCTTTTTATAATCTGGTGTATCTAAAAATTTATACATCCATAAGCCTCCTTCGATTAAAATCTAGACATGTCCTTAACTTCATAATATCAAAAATCAGTTAGTTTGTTTACTATTTTGCTGACCAACTAAAAACCCCGGCCAATTTGACGGGGTTCAGCACAAATATATGATTAAGCTTTAATTTGTAGTAATTTTGACCAACTGGTAAACATTTTGTCGGATGCGTATTGGTTTAATCCAGGTCGCGAAGAAGGCGCAAATGGTGATGCAGGAGGTAAACTCAATAATGCTGTTGGGCCCAAAACTTAGTCGTCACTTTATTAATCATTTGCTGCGAAATAAACGACCAAGTATCTTCGCGAATCTCGTTTGGTAAAATGAACGCTTGATAATTGTTGCTGACGATATTATGGGTGTCCTTTGACTGCGATTCCATCGACAAATCACTAAAGTAAAAATCAGCTTTTTGGGCGTCCCAATGTTGCATAATATTAACTGGGACATTTTTAAAGCTTAGTAATCGGCGCTTTACGTAATTCGTAGCGTCAAAGGCATATGAAAAATCAATGTAAACATTCACGGCGGGCAGCATTTTTATTGGGTCAAAAAGGCCAGCTGTAATTAATATCGTATCAAGCCACATGTATTCAAACATATCCTGGCGCGTATTGCAATCTTGGGTGATTGGTAAAATCTTTGAAAAACGATTCAACAAGGATAGCACAAACACGCTCGTAATTGGGTGTTGTGCCTGCCATTCGGGCAATTTTAAAAACTCATCCGGGACATAATTTTGGTGATGATAAAAAATATAGCGCAAAATCGGTGCGGTCATCTGATCAGTAAAACTGTTATAGATTTCTTCTGGCATTCGCACACCATAAAATGCGAAATAGGCACTCGGAACCGTATCAAAGAGTTTGAGAATTTTGTTTTTAATCGGTAAAACAAATTCATCGACGGCGTAATGATAAGGTACCACATTGGTTGAATACAAAAACAAAACGAAGGCTTGGGTTTCATGAAGAAATTGTTCTGGCGACAAAAATGCAGAATCATAATCTTCTTTAAACTGCTGATAGATGGCATTACCTAATGAATTGTCACGTAATAACTGTTCGAAGTTAAAAATTTCACGTTCATCATGGATAATATGGCCATGTTGTAGTCTGAGATTAGTAATACTCAACATGTAGGCCACTGATAACTTTTGTGAGCTGGTTAAATCGATTTTGAAGAGATAATTTATTTTATCGATTTTATAAAAGGCTAGATCATAATATTTTTTATCAAACGGGAAAATTTGATTGTGAAAAAAATGAAAATAAACCTCAAAAACATAAGCACGAATACTGGCTTCGGGCCCGACAAGCTTATTGTGGTCAATTTTAATGTCATGTGGGGCCAAAATTTCTTTTAATTCAGTACGAATTTGATAGAACTTTTTCTCTGAGATATCAAGGTATGTTAAATAATCATAATCAGTTGCGCATTTTTCTTGTAAAAACACATCTAACAATTGGAACTTGCATGAATTTTCAAGGTAATAATGCTTCATAAAATCAAAACTAATGAAATGCTCCTGGGTTAAGGCGACGGTTTTATCCGTGACTAGCAAGTCCACTTTGTGCTCAGCGTAGGCATCGTGAATGTCGACTAATAGTTCATCGATTAATTTTTGCAAAACCGAAGTCGCCGAAAACTCAAGATGCTGGGTCAGTTGTTTCTTGGTTGCGGTAAAGCATGGTTGATTACGTAAAAAATGTAACAATTCAAGTTTTTGCAGTTGTCTGGTTTCAAATAAAACTGAATATCTAAATTTCATAACATTACTCCCGGTTTAAAAATTACAAAAAATCGACAGTATTCCCCTATACCTATTATATTTTGAAAATACATTACAGACACTCCATTAAATTTTATTTTTTTTGAATAAACAGGAGCTTGAATTTAAAAACAAACAAAAGATACTTCACTAGGAAAGCTTACAAATGGTTAGTTAAAAGCCCAGGCAATCACCGGATTCAAGGGCTTTTTTGCTGTTATTTTTAATTGGCGAACTAATTAAAAGTAGGCGGTAATTTTTTTGACCTCCTCCCATAAATTTTAAAAAATCCGAAATTTAGGGAAGTTTCTAAGTTCAATTTGTGAGTTATCATAATGACTGTTAACTGAATGCGCTTTCACAATTTAGTAAGGAGGACATCTGTGGTCAAAACAAAACTATTGATTTTTACTTTGGTATGCGGCCTAACCATGGGCGCACCGGCATTAGTCACGGCGGATGGGTTTAAAGGAGATACCACTAATGAAGTAGGTTTCTACGGTGCTTACAGTTATCCAGATGACCAGGTTGCACATGGCCTGGGCGATGAAAACAACACGGTATTTAAACCTAAAGACCGGATTAATCCGTATTACCAAGCGGCAAACACGCTTGCTGGTAAACAACCAGTTTTGCCGGATACGGGGGATTTTACGGGACTGCAAAAATTTGGAGTTCCAGTCACTTTAGTAGGCTTGAGTCTCATCTTGCTTGCTACACATGTACATCGACGCAAAAGTTTTTAATGGAATAAACGGGGAGAATTATTATGAATAAGACAGCATTATTATCTACAACATTGTTAGCAACACTATCACTTTCAACACTTGCCTTTGCTGATACGACACCAGTCGACTACAACTCAAAGGCCTCAATTGCATTTACACCATCAACTGATCCAACAAATCCTGTGGATCCAACTAACCCAGATGACCCAATCAAGCCAGTTGACCCTGATGGTACTGATCCAGAACCTGGTACGGCCGGACCATTGTCAATCGATTTTGCTTCAAGCTTGGACTTTGGTGCACAAAGCATTACCAGTGTTGATAAGACCTATTATGCAGCTGCACAAAAGGCCGTAGCTGCTGATGGAAGCACTGTTGACAAACCAAATTATGTTCAAGTGACTGACAATACTGGAACTGATCAAGGTTGGGGCTTGACGGTTACTCAACAAGCGCAATTGGCTGACGCTAAGGGCAACACATTGAAGGGAGCTGCCATTAACTTTGCAAACGGAGAAGCGGTTACTGGTACAAATACCGATGCCGGCACACCAACAGCTACAGCTAGCTACTCATTAGTTCCTGGAACAGCTTCAAACGTGACGAGTGCCGCAATCAACCAAGGTGAAGGAACGTGGGTTACGCGTTATGGTTCCGATGCTACATCAGCAGCCAATTCAATCACATTGAGCGTGCCAGGTGTATCAACTAAGCGTGCGGCTGCCTACACTTCAACTCTTCAATGGACATTAACGCAAAATCCTTCAACCACAGTTCAAGATTAAGGAAAAGAGGGAAGCCATGTTTCATAGATTCATTCGGGTACTGCTGGCAGTTGGGGGCGTGCTCAGCATAACTCCAACCGTTCAAGCAGATAGTATGATCAACATGGATACCGTAGCAAAAGTTGCCTTCATCCCATCCACTGAGGTTGTACCGCCACTCAATCCCAACCATCCACAGCTAACTGATCCGTTGACGCCGGCTGATGATGGGCCTCAATTCAATTCGGCGGGGCCCTTGTCATTAGATTTTGTGTCTAGTTTCAATTTTGGCAAGCACCCAGTTACGAATCAAACTGTGACTTATCAAGCGTTAGCGCAACAAGATTACACCCAAGATAAAAAGTTAATCACGGTGCCAAATTATGTCCAAGTCACGGATAATCGTGGGTCAGATGCTGGTTGGGCGCTCAAAGTGCGCCAAAACGGGCAATTTAGCAACCCAACCGCGCAGTTTAAACAACTGAGCGGTGCGGAAATCAATTTGTTAAATCCTGAGTTAATTGGGATCACTGATGCCATGCAACCAGCGGCCCAAAGTGTGCAATTAAATCCTGATGGGACCGAAGCTGTAGTTATGGCCGCGGCGGTGGGGACTGGTATGGGTACGTGGATTAATCGTTTTGGCAACCAAGACCAATTAATCACGCAACCAGGCAAGGCAGACGCCCATGTCAATCAACCAACCAAAATCCAAGAAATGTTGGTCAATCCGGCGGTCACGCTGACGATTCCAGGGACGACACCACGGGATGCCAAGGACTATTCAACAACGCTAACGTGGATCTTAACTAATACGCCAATCAATTAGTTGGCAGCGCAAGAATTATCTTTGGGGAAGATAATTAATTATTGAGCCTTGAGGAGGCAACTATGAATTTTGATAAACGATTACCTAAAATTTTACTAATTGGTTTTTCACTGATTGTGGGTGGTTTGATGATGGTCAACCAGCACGTGGCGGCCAATCAACTAACTTTCACGGTTCAACCGGAGCTACCAGCGAATCAAATCAATCAACAGGATGGCTTTTTCAATATTCAGCTAGCTGCTAACCAAAAGCAAGATTTAGCGCTTAACTACACTAATAACACCAAGCAAACTATCACGGTCAATGCCAAAGTTGCTGCGGCCACGACCAATAGCAACGGCGTGGTGGAATATGGGCCCAATAACATCAAACCGGATAAAAGCCAATTGTTCAATCTGAAAAATTTGGTGAACATTCCAGCCCAAGTGACGCTCAAAGCGGGTGAAACGAAAAAAGTCATCGCCCAAGTCACCATGCCAAACCAAGACGTCAAAGGGATCATTGCTGGCGGTTTGACATTTTCTGACGCCGCGCGCGACAAAGCCAACCAAACCAATTCCAATAAACAAAAGGGGAACTTGGCGATCCAAAACATTTACTCATTACAAATGGGCTTGTTGATGCGCCAACGCGTGACGCCGGATTTTGATCCGCAAACGATTCAAAAGACGGGGCTGCAGATGGGGACCGTTAACGCTGGCCAAGTCAATTTCCGCAATGTCTATAATGTAGAGTTGCAAAACCCCTTGCCAATTTATGTCAATCAAATGGATGTGGCCGCGCAAATCTCAGCTAAACGGGGCAGCAAAGTGCTCTATTCAGCTAAGAAAACAGCGATGCAAATGGCGCCTAATTCCAACTTTAAATATCCGATTGCCTTGGGAAATGGGAATCCGTTAAAACCAGGTAAATACCATGTCCATGTCGTAGTGTTTGCCACTAAAGACAAGCAAGGCCAATTCCAAACGGATATTTTTGATGGCAAGAAAACCAACTATCAATATCGGTGGGAATTTGACCGCGACTTTACGGTTTCTGGCCAACAAGCCCAAAAGTTAAACCGCCAAGATGTCACCGTCAAGCGTGCTGATTTGACTTGGTTATACATTGGGTTAGCAATTCTAGCCTTGTTGTTAGGCGGGTTATTGTGGTTCTTCTTGTGGAAACGTCGCAAAGAAGCCCAAGAAGTTTTGATTGGTGAAAAGGTTGAAGACATGTTTGGCAAAGAAATTGAAGTTCGCCGCCAAGTTACATTGCGCGAATACAAACTCTTAATCAAACATGGCCGGCGTGTATTTTTGATTGAACCAGATGCTTATGACAAATAAACAATTAAAAATTGCCATTGTCGGCTTGTTTACGTTGGCTTTAATCTTTGCCGTAATGCCTTTTGCCAGAGCGGGACTGAGTGTGGCCAACAAAACTAGTACGCTGTCGGTGCGCGTGGCAAATAAGATGCCCAAGCAGATCAAAGCCGCCGAAAACATCGAACCGATGACGCTGAAAAACTTAATTAATGGCCGACATGATGCGGCGGTTGGGCAGGTATTTATTCCTAGTGTGGGGATTGAAGACAATATTTATGCCGCTCTCACTAACGCGAATTTAACCTTTGGGGCTGTGACGATGTTTCCAGAACGGACACCCAATGACCATAATTTAGTTTTGTTAGGGCACCATCTAGGTTATGAAAGTCTGCATTTTGGCAAGTTGAGCACAATTAAACCTGGTGCCAAAGTTTACGTCAATTATTTGAATCAATATTATAAGTATCAAGTTACGGTTAAAAAATTAATCAAAGAGACGGACATCAACCAGGTTAAAGACACGACGACGTCCATGCTTTCGCTAGTTACGTGTGATCGAGGTACGAAAACGGACAAACGGATTTTAGTGCAGGCTGAGTTGTTATCAGCGACTAAAACCAAAGGGGCGGAGTTTGCAAAAATCACCGCTGCAACCGACCGTAAAAATCGGATGAATATCAATCATGATTTGTGGCGGGTCGTATGGCGCCCGGTGCTCATCTTGGTTGGGGTGTACTTGTTGCTCGTCATTAGCGCATTGTTGATTATCAAGCGTGTTAATTAGAAAGGAGTTAGCCATGAAAAAGTTAATAGGATTGATCACGGCGGTCCTTGCAGTTGCTTTCACCGGTCAATTTCACGGCCAAGCAACTGCCGATAGTACACCACCAACGACTGGGAACGGAACAGCTAGTATTACCGTCGTTGCACCAACCAGTGATGCATTGTATTTTGTCTCAGTCCCAAATATTGTGTTTCCAACTGAAAAGATTGGGGATCACACTAGCAACGTGAATGGGCAGGGGGATAACCAGTATCGTGTGGTTGATTTACGCGGGGGGAGTACTGGTTACACTATCCAAGCCCAGATTACGGCTTTTACCTTGGTCGGGGGAGTAAAGAAATTACCTGTAGATAATTTCTTGACCACAGTTAAAGATGGCCAAAACCAAGCCGTGACCGGGACAAGTGACGTTGATATCTATCAAGCCCAAGGGACAGTTGCGGTGGGGAACGCTGATGCCAATGGTACTCAGACGTCCGGTGATATTTCAGCCGATATGGTGTTGAATCCGCATTCAGCCATGCTTGGCAACGGGCTATACGAGGCGACCATTACGCATAGTTTGGTCACGGGAGTGTAATGATGAAACAGGAAATGATAGCTAAAATTAAATACGCGCTGGCCGGGGTGGCGATGTTAAGTGCCTTCGTGTTATTTGCACCGCATAGTCAAGCTAGTGTCGTGGCCGGGACAACGGATACAGACGGCAGTGTGACTGGGGTTACGGGCGCAACTTATTACAATGTTACCAACTGGCAAGATATGTTAGATACCTACAATAAAGCGCCCAATAATAACACCGTTTATCTAAATGTGACAAGCGATGTGCCGGGGTCGAGTGCTGCTTATAATGGTACTGTCATGACTGAAGGCAAGGGCGTCACAATTATAGGTAATAATCACACGTTGTATTTTGATAATGACACTAATTACACGACAGGTCTTGGTCGTGGAAATTATGGGTTTTATGCAAATAGCTCGGGTATTACTGGCAAAACCACGATGATGGTGCAAGATGCAAAAATCATCAATAATCTTGCTAACGGTATTTTTCCAGTAACCAATGATTCGACCGCCATTACAAAGTGGCAAGATGTGGACGTCTCAAATGGGGCAGCGACAACTGGGGCTGGACCAATTCGTAATGACGACGGGAAGACGTTGTTTTACGGGACAAACACGTTCACGATATTGCAAAATCATAATTTTAACGATGCTTCGATGGCTGGTAACGATAATCAAGGTGAATGGATTCAAGGTGGGTATTATACCGAAGTGGTCAATGGGACAACGACTTTAAATCAGTCGTGGGGCTACGATCAACCACTTTATTCATATGCTGACACTGCGAATACCTTAAAAATTGATGATGACGCGAGCTTAATCTGGAACCTCAATAAAACGTACACAATGTACTATGATGACTATACAAGTGGGGATGTCACCTGGGATATTGGTGAAAACGCTAAATTTAATATCAACGGAACGAAAAACACCGCAAGTGAATTTGGGAGTTGGTTCATGTGGACCACGTTTGATAACTGGTACGTGAATGTGGCTAATGGGGGCCAGATTAATATTGTCACTGGTGGTGGTAGCATCAACGTCGATGCCTTTAAGAAGGCTGTCTTTAATTTTGGCGCAGGTAGTAATATTTTGTTTAACAACTTAGCAACGGGTAATCTGTTTTCAGGTGTGCCGGGTGCCGGGTCGAGCATGAATTTAAATGATCCTAATTCAGTGACCTTCCAAGCCCAAACCGCCCCCGTGTTTAGTAGCAACACCAAGTTGCCGATTGTTATTACCGGAGCTGGGTTGCGAACCCACGCTTCAAATACCAACGATGGTTCTGGCGGGATCAATGATTTATGGTTGCGCCAAGTGACTGGGACAACTGACGGGACATTTGCAAGTGCGAATATGACGCCGGTAAATTATACGGCGGCTAATTTAACCACTTTGAAAAAAGCTAAGTATGTGCAGTGGAGTGAGCCGATCGGAATTGGTGTGAATACGTCACAACTCAATCGAAATTTTTTGGTTGATTTGATGACCTTACCCACCGATGGTAGCTTTGGGTCATTAATTGCAGGCGATGGGTCAATGGATTTCAACGTCATGGATGATCGGGGGACTAATCCTAATTTTACAGTTCAAGTTCAGATGCTAAATAATTTGTCGCCGGACAAAACTAGATATTATTGGCAAAATCCAGGGGCTCCAACTGCCACACTTTTGAACACCGACCCATACAACATTGGGACAGTCACTGACGATGCCAATTTGCCATCAAATGTCACGCAAACGATGGCAGGTGGCAATTATAATTTTCATTTTGCCGCTGGTGAAGGCTTATTATTGGCCGCGACAAACACGCTAAAAGCTCAAACCACGACTGAAAATGCTACGCTGCAATATTCAATTGTGAGTGGACCTGGGCAATAAAGGGAGGAACAGTTTATCATGCGTAAATTAATGTTGACAGCGATTACGCTACTGACATTATTGGGGATGCATACGATTGGGCACGCTCAAGATATTAGTATGCGCCCAGCCACAAACAGCGAGCTGGTGACGACTAAATCGAATGTTGGTTTTTCAGTGAAACCTAAATTTGAAAAGCATCAAGCAGATGATAAGTTGGCTTACTGGTGGCTGCGTGTGAAGCCGGCCGAACAAATAATTGCCCATGTTGAAATCATCAATGGGGCTAAGGAACACATCTATCGAATTGCGGCTAATCAAGCAGTTTGCAATCGGAATTTAACGGTTGATTACTCTAAGCATGTCCTAACTACTGACGAGATAAATGCGGCTAGCCCAGTTGATTTCACGAAAACGGTTGCCTTTGGTACGACCCATAAATCACAAGTCGATATTTTGGTGCGGCGCAATACCGTTGCTGACATTCCGATTGTGGTGGACGTGCCGCGCGATGAGTTTAATGGGATTACCGTGGGCGGCATTAGTGTCACCCAAAAGGTGGATGCGCAACAACAAACCGTCAAAAACGTCTTTAATTATACAGTTGCGATGGTCTTGCAAGAAAATAACGTCAAAGTAAAACCTGATTTAAAATTGGCTAAGATTATCACGAAGGCTGAAAATGGTGATAATTTGACTAAGGTGCAATTGATCAATCCAACGAATGCATTAATCAAAAACGTTCAGGCGACTGGCACCATTCAAGACAACAAGGGTAAAACCATCAGTGAGTTGAAGTTGGCTTCAGGCACGATCACGCCACAGGCAAAATTTGCACTGGAATTTAATTATCAGACAGCTAAATTACCAGCGGGACGTTATCACCTGGTGTTAAAACTTGAGGATGCGGATAAACAAATTTGGGAATTTAACAAAATTTTCACCATCCAAGACAAGAAAATCACCGAAGTTAATGGCGATGGGCAAGCGGGCACGGTCAAACGAAGCGCCCACCTGGCCTTACCGTTGATCATCGGCTTGCTGGTAGTCGGGGCGTTGTTGACTGGGCTTGGGATTAGGCTCAAGCGCAAATAACAGCGGTTAAACCATGATAGTAATAAACAAATCACCACAAGGTTCTAGGCTTTGTGGTGATTTCTTTTTAAATTAACGACTAAAACCAGTATAATGAAAGAAATATAGTAATCCAGGAGTCCCCGCATGGAAAATCTTGTCCAATCGCGCACCAATCGTAGCCAAAAACGTGAGCCAGATAAAGGCACGGCGTTTTTGATGAATTTTTTAATGGTCTTTGTGAGTTTTGCGCTCGTGTCGAGTGTCATTGCGGTAATCACTGTTTTTAATGAAAATTACACAACCAAAACGATGACGCAACCCGCGCGCGTTGAGCTGGTCCGCAAGACCATGATTGAGACGCTAAATCCCTATATTTCTGGGTCACCATTGAGTAATAATGATTTAAATTTATTAATTACTAACGGAGTTGCCCAAGATACGATTAATCAAACGGTTAAAAATCTCTATACCAACCAAGCTAATCCATTTGCACTGGAACCGATGGATACGGTTTTAAGTAGTTTTTTGATCAAGAATGGCCTGCCAACTGCGGCTAGTGATGAAGTCTTGGATCAATTCCATTCAGCTTTGACGCCCCGGTTGCAAACCCCGGCTAACCAAGCTCGGAACGCCTTGAACCAATATACGCGGATCATTGCACTAGTGGCTTTGGGCTTGACGATTTTGGCGGTTATTTTCACGGCAATTCACCTGTGGGCCACCCGTTTTAATCCACTAATGACGTTGTGGGGTCTGAGTTGGGCCACATTACTTGGTTCGGGGGTTGGGTTTGTGGCTATGCTGGTGGGCAAGTCGCGTATCATTGACGCCGTGCCGCTGAGCTTTGGCGTGGCGGGGCGTCAGTTGGCAGTGAGTTTTGCCAAAGTGGTCATTAATTCGGCCCAGCTGATTTATGGCGTGGTGACTGGAACTGCGCTGTTAATTATCGTCATCATTGCGTTAATCCGCATTATCAATCGCAAAAAATAAAAAATGGGTGAATCTTAGCGGATTCAGCCATTTTTTTTGCGCTATGTATTTATTTTACAGCAGGTGCAGCGGGCACGGTGATTGTCCAAATTACCGCATCAGTGTATGCGCCTGAAAATTTAAAGACATCATAATTATCAATGTTGGCAACAACGGTTTGGTCTTGTTGATCAGCGTCTGTCCCGTCAGTCACAAAGGCCAAGTATGCCGTTTGAGCATCAGATGCGCCCGAGAAGTAATCGGGATCATCAGTCGTATCATAAGTTTCTGATGCCGTAGTCCCAAATTCGTAATCCACGCTGTCAGCTACACCATTCGCTAACCTGTAACTTGAATCCGAGGAAGGCGAGACATGAATCTCATTGCCACCGGATGGCAACTTTGGATGCGGGAATAATGTAACAGTGCCATCCGCCTGCGTTTCATTGGCAGCAAAAGTGATGGTCGCAGGGATCTCGATACAATAACTAGGGGTGATGGTATAAGAAACCAAGGTTTGACCTTCATCGGGTTCTGGCAAACTTTTAACTCCCCAAAAACCTGAGCCATCTTCATAGGTATATACGTTTGGCGGGTAATAAACATCTTTTGCCATTACGGTACTGCCAAGCGCGCTACCAAGACTTAAGCTAATTGTCGCCAGTAAAATGCGGGTGAGATATTTCATGGTGGGCCTCCTTTCATAAGGTTAAGATCATTACTACTGGGGATGCAGTTGGAGTTGTCTATTCTTCAACAGGATTCTTTGGGTTCTCAGGTTGATCAGGTTCAGGAGTTTCTGGTTGTGGCACAGTAACGGTCCAGATGACAGTGTCCAGGTATTCACCAGAGTGAGCAAAGGCATTGACGCCCGCAACAGTGGCTTTCACAATTTGTGACAGGTCTGATTCTTCAGTCCCATTAGCCGTAAACGAAAAGTAGGCGTCGGCTGGATTTTGCGCACCAGAGAAGAAAACATCATCATCATCGGTGCCAAATGCTGCATCTTCAACTGTCCCAAATGTGTATGGAACTGCATCATCGATTAAGGGGACGTAATTCATCAAGTTATAATCAGTATCAGACGATGGGGACACATGAATTTCGTTAGCGTCTGATGGTAGCTTGGGATGCGCTCTTAATGTGACTTCTCCGGTTACTTCAGTTGCGCCCTCTTCAAAAGCCATGGTGGCGGGAATCACGATATAATAGGCTGATTCAATGGTGTATTTAACCTCTGTCTCACCTTCTTTAGCTTCTCCTGCTTCAGGCGCTCCCCAATAGCCCTCGCCGTCTTCATATGTATATACATTTGGTGGGTTTTGAACGAAGGCAAAAGCTGCACTAGCATTGCCCAGGACCAAGCCGACACTAAGCAAGCCGAGAAGAATTTTACTTGTATATTTCATAATATGTTCGCCCTTTCTATGGGATTATGTTTGTAGATTTTCTAGCCCAATTATTTTCCGCCTTCTTTTTGCCCTGGTGTTGGAGTCTCCTCAACAACAGCAACGGTCCAAATTATGGGATCCGTATAGTCACCAGCATATTGAAAGTCGTCTTGGCTTTCAATTGATGCGATGACCGTTTGACTGCGCTCATCTGCAACGGTTCCATCGGTCTTAAAAATCAATTGGGGGACTGGGAGTTTATCGTTAATTCGCGAAAAAAAGTATGGATTATATTTTGTATCATAGACTTCACCTCCGTCAGTGGTTCCAAAATCATAATACACACTATCGGTACCATCTGAGTTACTCAATTGCCAATCTGATGCTGGTTGAACGGTAATCAGGTCGGCATCACCGGGGAGTTTAGGGTATGGATGCAAAACAACATCGCCCGTGGCAGTCAGGGCATTTGGTGCAAATTCAATCATGGCCGGAATCTCAATTGTGAAAGATGAAGTAATACTATAACTCACCTTAGTTTCGCCTTCGTCTTCCGCGCTAAGAGCATTATCTCCCCAATAGCCAGTACTCTCACTGCCGTGATATACATTTGCCGGATTGTCTTCACCAGCAAAAGCTATACTAGCGTTGCCAAGCACAAAGCTCAAGCTAAGCACGCCTAGCAAAATTTTACTTGCATATTTCATAACGAGTTCTCCTGTTCATTAAAAGTAGTCTATATCCTAATTTAAGCTTAACTAAAAAATGTACGAAATTTGATGTGTACGGGGTATTTATTAATGAACTAGTTGCGAATGTATGAGCAACCTCCCAATCTCTGGACAAAAAAGCCCAGATTGGCGAGCAATCTAGGCTTGATGTGCATATTTATAGGTAAGAAATATTATCTAATTCTTCTAAGGATTCTAAATGGAACCCTTTGCGGGATAGAACCCGGATGATTTTAGACAACGTGTCTTCACTGATCGTGTCGGGCAGCGTCACAATCAAACGTTCTGTCCGATGATTATTATCCGGATTCAAGGTGATTGAAGAAGAAATATTTGTGTAGCGAGAAATATATTTTGCCGCCGATTCCAAACTTCCACGGGTTCCATCGGTTAAAAGGGTGAGCGTGTATTTACCATCACGGGTAATCCACGAATCAGCCATCATTTCCATTAACCGACTATGGGTCAAAATCCCGATGAAGTGATTGTTGTTGTCCAACACCGAAATGAAGGGCAAATCACGCAATGAGAAGAGCGTTTCAAAGAACGTGGCATCTTCATTGATGAACTTAGTCATATTCCGCATCAAAGCCGTGACGGGTAAATGCATGTCCCCTTGTTCGGCTTGGTGGCGATAGATATGCATTTTATAAATTGCCCCACGAAATAACTGCCCCGATTCATCCAAAATAGGGATAGCCCGAAAAGAAGTTTCATTCAAAAGATCAAGGGCGTTTTGAATGGTCGCATCTTCTGTAACGGTCGTTAATTCAGCACGGTGTTTTATTAATGAAGCTAGCATATCTTCCTCCTGTTTCTAATTCTAATCTAATTATAATAACATGAACAAGGGTATATGTATACCGAGAGTAAAGTTGAAAAGTGGTGATTTAACCAGGATTTTGCTTATTGAGGGTGGAATAATTCCGCAAAATTTTTCAAACGTGCGCTAATAGCGTAAAATAAAGGTATTAAAACAAAGTGCTCGGGGTGGGTCGTGGTTGACTCAGCCCATTTGTGCGTTTTGTGATCAAATGGGGTGAATGAGATGAAAATGATTGTTGGGCTTGGTAATATCGGGCCAAAATATGCAAAGACACGCCATAATATCGGCTTTATGACCGTCGATGCATTGGCTGAAAAGTACAGTACGCAATTTAAACAAGATGGTCCGCACAGTGCATTTGTGGCGGAAGTCCATATTGCGGGTGAAAAAGTTTTGTTGGTCAAGCCAACGACGTATATGAATGATTCTGGTCGCGCGGTTGGGCCGTTGATGACGTATTATCACTTGGATTTAGCTGATTTATTGGTGGTCCAAGATGATATGGATATCGAATTAGGCAAGTTGCGCCTGCGTCAAAAAGGTTCGGCCGGTGGGCATAATGGGATTAAGTCGATTATCGCGCACTTGGGGACGGACAAGTTCAATCGGTTGAAATTTGGCATCGAACACCCACGCCATGAACAAAAAGCTGTCGTTGATTTTGTTTTGGGACAATTTGGTAAAGATGAACAACCCGATATTTTAGCCGGCATTGATAAGGCCGTGGCGATTTTTGAAGCCTTTAGCGACGGCACGGACATGCCAACTTTAATGAATAAATTTAATTAACCTGCAACCTTGCTAGGAAGGCAAAAAGTATGCAATTAACCGAATTGTTTTTAGATGTGCCGGAGTTAGCTGAATTAGGCCAAGCTTTACAGGCGGGCGGCCGCCATGTGATTACCGGGGTGACGGGTTCCGCTCGCGCCGTGACGTATGCAGCTCTACACCAAGCCACCAAACAACCCATGATCCTGGTTAGTGACAGCCAGTTTCATGCGGACCAATTATATGAAGACATTAGCGGCATATTGGGCGATGACCATGTGGCGCTTTTTCCAGCTGAAGAAACCATCGGGGCTGAAGTTGCGGTCGCCTCACTGGATATTCAACTAGCCCGGGTGCAGGCGCTGCATTTATTATTGACGGATGCCAATGCGGTGATTGTCACGAGCTTTGCCGGGGCTAAACGCTATTTGCCACCGGTCAAAGACTTTAAAGCAGCGCAAATAACCATCGATTTTGACCACGAATATGACCTACAAACCCTCCAACGAGATTTGCACAAAATGGGTTATCAACGCACCAATGCCGTGGATAATCCCGGCGAGTTTGCCATTCGGGGCTCGATTGTCGACGTTTATCCATTAAATGAAGAAAACCCCGTGCGGATGGATTTTTTTGACACAGAATTAGACACTTTACGGTATTTTGACGCAGCTGATCAAAAAAGCTTAGCGCCAATTGAAACGTTGACGATTTTGCCGGCGACGGATTTGGTTGCCGATGAAACTACCTTAGCAAACGCCAAAACCCAACTCGAAATCGCCATGACACAAGCGCGGGATGCTTTGGTAGGTGCCGATAAACGCTACATCACCGAAGCGTTGACGCCATTGATTAACGCACTGGACCAAGGCGGGATGTTACCTGAAATCCGCCAATACCTGCACTTGTTATATCCAACGCCAGCTAAGTTATACGACTACCTACCGCAAGCAGGAATTGTGATTTACGATGACTATCCGCGTATGTTAGAAAACGCCGCGCAAGCAGAGTTGACGAGTAGCGAGTGGTGGGCTGAACATTTGGAGCACCATGGTGTCTTACCAGATGCTGATTTTGGTGTGCAGATTGCTGATTTAGCACGGGATGACAAGCATACCAGTGTGATTAGCTCACCGATGCAACGGGGGATTGGTAATTTACGTCAAACCAGTCTGAGCAATCTCGTCGTGCGCCCCAGCCAACAATTTTTCGGGCAAATGCCATTGTTGCAAAGTGAAGTTCAACGTTGGCAAAAACAAGGCATGACGATTGTTTTTTTGACCAACACAGCTGAACGGACCACCAAATTAGCCAGTGAATTGGCCGAATATAAAATCCCTATCAACGAGACATCTGCAGTTAATTTAACGCCAAAACGCACACAATTAGCCACTTTGCCATTGTCAGCGGGCTTTGAAGTGCCAGCGTTGAATTTGGTGGTTTTGACTGAACGCGAATTGTTCCAACAAGTCCGCAAGAAGGCCCCCAAACGGCAGACGTTAAATAACGCGGAACGACTCAAGAGCTACAATGAATTAAACCCAGGTGATTATGTCGTCCACGTGAATCACGGTATCGGGGTCTATCAAGGTATGGAGACCATCGAACAACGCGGGATCCGCCAAGATTACATCACGATTGCATATCAAAAGAACGCCAAGATTTTTATCCCCGTCAGCCAATTAGACTTGGTCCAAAAATATGTTGGGGCCGGGGAAAAAGCGCCGAAAATCAATAAACTCGGCGGCATCGAATGGCAAAAAGCCAAAGCCAAAGTTGCCAAACGCGTCGAAGATATTGCCGATGAACTAATCCAACTCTATGCCGAACGCGAACTCAAGCAAGGTTACGCGTTTGGACCAGATGATGATGCGATTCGCACCTTTGAAGATGCCTTTCCATACCCCGAAACGCCCGATCAATTGCGTTCAGCGGCCGAAATCAAAAAGGATATGGAAAAAGCGCGGCCAATGGATCGTTTGTTGGTGGGGGATGTCGGCTTTGGGAAAACCGAAGTCGCGTTCCGAGCAGCGTATAAAGCCATCCACGAACACAAACAAGTCGCCATGCTAGTGCCGACAACGATTCTAGCTCAACAACATTATGACTCGATGCGCGCCCGCTTTGAAAATCTAGGGGTCCGTGTCGCCATTTTGTCGCGCTTTCAAACGGCCAAACAAGCCAAGCAAATTGTTGAAAAACTAATGTTGCATGAAATCGACATGATTGTCGGTACGCATCGGCTATTGTCAAAAGATATCGAATTTTATGATTTAGGCTTATTGATCATCGATGAGGAACAACGCTTTGGGGTGAAGCATAAAGAACGCCTCAAGCAATTACAAATTAACGTCGATGTTTTGACGCTAACAGCTACACCAATTCCGCGCACGTTGAATATGGCGATGGTCGGCGCCCGGGACTTATCTGTTATCGAAACACCACCCGCCAATCGGTATCCCATCCAAACCTATGTCATGGAACAAAATGGTCAAGCAATCGGGGCAGCCATTGAACGTGAAATGGCGCGGGGCGGCCAAACTTTTTACCTGCACAATCGGGTTGAAGATATCGAACGCGTCGTTGGCTATGTCGAAAGTTTGGTGCCTGAAGCCCGAGTTGGGTTCATCCACGGCCAAATGCCAGAAGTCCAACTCGAAGGCATTTTGACTGATTTTATCAATGGTGAATATGACGTCTTGGTAACCACGACGATTATTGAAACCGGCGTGGATATTCCAAACGCGAACACGCTGATTGTCGAAAACGCCGATCACATGGGCTTAGCGCAACTCTACCAATTACGAGGCCGCGTGGGACGTTCGCATAACGTCGCCTATGCCTACTTTATGTACCCACCAACTCGTTCGTTGACAGAAGAAAGTGAACGCCGGTTAGCAGCGATTAGAGATTTCACAGAGTTGGGATCAGGCTTTAAAATTGCCATGCGCGACCTCTCGATTCGTGGCGCTGGCGACTTGCTAGGCCAACAACAACACGGCTTCATCAATGCCGTGGGGTATGATTTGTATACTGAAATGTTGCAAGCAGCAGTGGCGACTAAGCAAGGCAAGCAAACCGCTGAGCATAAAACCGATGCTGAACTGGACTTGCAAGTGGAAGCCTATTTGCCAGCTAGTTATGTGGCAGATGGTCCGCAAAAGATTGACCTCTATCAACGAATTCGTAAGGCTAATCAGCCAGAGCAATTTGCTGAGATTGAGGCTGATTTGGTTGATCGGTTTGGTGAATTACCAGAAGCTGCGCAACGTTTGTTGGTTATTTCGCAGCTTAAGAGTCTGGCAGATGCTGCTGGGATTGCACAAATTAAGCAGGATTTTGTTAAGCAAAACATTATTCATGTTACATTTGGAGTTGAGCTTGCTGGGGCTGATGTTGAGTGGTTGGCTAGTTTGAAGCCTTCTGGTTTGCGGGGGCAGGCGATTGGGGTTTCACCTACTAAGATTGATTTGGTGATTCAGCCTAAGATGACGATTGATGATTGGTTACCTGGGGTTCTTGATTTTGTTCGGGGGTTTGTTTCTGAACAATAGGTTTGTTGCCCCTTTTAGGGGCAAGGAATTTTGAGTTAGTGGGGGAATGGGCTCCGCATTGATGCAATAGAGGTGGACGACACGGTCCCACTAGTCTAAGGTCCCAGGCCCTGCTAAAGCAGAACCAGCGACCTAAGACCGCGTTGGTGCCGCTACCTCGCTTGTTCCACCACTATCGCATCAATGCTCCGCCCTTTCCCAACCAAATTTCACAACATGTTGACGACAGCGTCGGCAACCGGCAGAACACACCAAACAAAAGAAAACCGGCAGAACACATCCCAAAAAATTAAACCCAGGAAGGAACAAAAGCGATGCAACGTAAAACGAACCAATTAGTAGCCGGCGCCAGCTTATTAGCCGCGTCCGGCCTAATCGCCAAAATTCTAAGCGCCGTCTATCGCGTTCCCTTCCAAAACATGGCAGGCAACACCGGCTTTTACGTCTATCAACAAGTCTACCCAATTTACGGCATCGGCATCGTCTTAGCCTTAAGCGGGTGGCCCGCATTCGTAGCCCAATTAGTCAGCGAACAACCCGACGAACAACACGCCAAATACGTCGCCCGCCGCTTGAGCTTGCTCTTTGGGCTCGCCGGCTTACTCAGCTTTGCAGTGTTATTTGGCTTTTCCGTTCCCATCGCTGGAATCATCGGTAATGATTTGCGATTAGCGCCAGTTATTCGCGCTGTGTCATGGATGTTTATCCTGATGCCCGTCTTGGCCATCGGGCGCGGTTACTCGCAAGGTCAATTAGACATGCGCCCCACGGCCATTTCCCAAGTCGTCGAACAAATTGTGCGCGTTGCAATTATTTTGGGTGCCGCAGCCTGGGCAATCAACCAACATTGGGATGTCTACAAAATGGGGGCCGTGGCCATGCTTGGTGCCCCGATTGCCGCTATTTTTTCAGCTATCTTAATGCGCAAACCGCTCTTAAAAGTGTGGCGTGGTAAAATTCCTCACCGCGTACAAGACGAACCCGCCTTTCGATGGTGGCCGTTGCTTAAACGCCTCTATCGCGAAGGTGGCGTCTTAGTGATGTTGTCGGCGATGCTTGTTTTGATGCAATTGATGGACTCGATGACTGTCAAAAATTTGCTGGCGAGCATGCATTACACGCAGCCCGGTCAAGCCGAGGCCCTTAAAGGCGTGTATGATCGCGGGCAACCTTTGGTACAATTAGGGATGGTACTAGCTACAGGGGTTAGCGCTTCATTGTTGCCGGCTTTACGTGGGTATGTCGTTAATGGCGAAGATGCACACGTGAAGGCTGACTTCCAGTTAATTGCGCGGATTTCACTCGTGATTGCGACGGTTTCAGCGGTCGGCTTGATGGTCGTCATGCCGAGTTTGAATCAATTTTTGTTTGGTTCACGCGAAGGCTGGTTTGCCTTGATGTGGTATGCTAGCATCATTATCCCCGCGACATTGATTTTGGTATTGGCGAGCACTTTGCAAAGTTGTGATCGCAGTCAGGGCCTGATTGGCGTGATCTTTGCAGGGATGGTCATAAAATACGTGCTCAATGCCCAATTGGTTGGCTACTTGGGGATTACCGGGGCTAGTTTGAGTACGTTAGTTGCGTTGTTGCCGATTTTGGCTTACGTGATGTGGCGGGTGCCTAAAGTGCTTTGGGCCGGCTGGTTACCTCAAGGTTGGTGGCTTAAATTCAGCGCTACCATTGGGATGGTTGGCTTGTTGGCACGGACGGCCTTTGTCGCTGGTGATTTGTTGTTTGGCATATCACGTATGGCGAGTGTGGCCACGACTTTACTGGCCGTCTTGGTGGGCGTCTTGACGTTTATCTTTATGACCTGGTGGACCCAATTAATGAATCAAGAAGAATGGTCGTTATTGCCAAAGGGCGATCGACTGTATACGTTTTTGTATGAAAGGAAGCAATAACATGCGATTAGATAAATATTTGAAGGTTTCACGCTTAATCAAGCGGCGGACGATTGCCAAGGAGATTTCTGACCAAGGCCGGATCGATATTAATGGTAAAACTGCCAAGTCATCATCGGATGTAAAATTCGGCGATGAGTTGACGATTCGGTTTGGAAACAAGACGATGGTGGTCAAAATTGAACGCATTGTGGAGACGACCAAAAAAGAAGCCGCTGAGCATATGTATAGTATTGTAAGTGAAAATTACGAGAAGAATTACGACGAGCCCGCTGAATAATTTTGTGCCTAAAATATGCCTAAAGTTTAAATTTTTATTAAGGTGAAAATGCCGTAGCGGTGGGTTTCGTAACGCAACGTTACATTTTCATATAAAAAAGTTAAGACAAATGTAAATAACTCGCCCCATTTCTTAATAAGCGTAAAGTGATAATCGAAAAGGTTTTACTATACATTAGTTATGGAAAGGAGCGATTGCATGGCTCAAGCAGTTGGACAAATGAATAATAACATCCGCCCATTGAACCATACGGCCGCTCGTTTCCCTGCAGAACAGGCGACCCACGCACAAATTGTGCATCGGCGACGTCGGCGTGTCTTCTATTGCATCATGGTCGGTGCGATCGTGGCATCGGTCATGGCAGTTTTGTTCCAATATCAACAATTGCGTGAAGCTTCGGCTAATTCGCAATACCAACAAGAGCAACTTGCTAAGTCAAAAAAGGTTAACAAAGATTTGAATCAACAACGCAAGAACTTAAAAGACGATGCGTACGTTGAAAAGTTGATTCGTTCACGTTATATGTATACCAAAGAGGGTGAAGTGGTCTTTAACTTGCCTGATGGAAACACTGAAGATTAATATCAACTAATGAGGTCGAGACAAAAACTAGTTTTGTCCCGGCCTATTTTTTGATTTTGTAGAGGGAGGTAACTATGCAAGCTAAAGTATTGCGGGCTAATTTAATTCAACACATTCGATCCAATCAATTATTATCCAACCAAGATCACGTTGTTGTGGCGGTGTCTGGTGGGTTTGATTCGCTGCATTTATTGACGTGGCTAACAGATGGCAATTTGCCGGTCGATATCCAACCGACTGTCAGCGCGGTGTACATTAATCATCAATTACGCGCGGATGCTGCTGATGAAGAAAAATTTATGCGGAGTTGGTTTGATTCCAATGCGGATCGGTTAGCCCATTTTGCTGTCGAACGCGTGCAATGGGAGGTTGAACCAACCCATGCCGTGGAAGAACAAGCGCGGGATCGTCGGTATCAATTGTTGGCCCACCGCGCTGATGAATGGCAAGCCAATAAAATTGTGACCGCACATCACCAAGATGATCAAGTTGAGACGATTTTGTTCAAATTAATCCGTGGGGGCCGGTTATCGCAGTTACAGGGGATGGCTGAATTGCAGCAACGCGGCCGCCAACAAATTGTGCGCCCATTTTTACACCTCACCAAACAAATTTTGCCCAGTTTAATTGATACGCAAATCATGGAGTGGGTTGAAGATTACACCAACAATGATGAGTCGTTTGCGCGTAACAAGCTACGCCAAACGATTTTGCCTGAGTTGCGGGTGCTCAACCAAGCCTTTGATCAACACTTATTAGCCACCATGCAACAAATTGATGCGCTTCAAACGCTTGCCGAACCAGCCATGCAACAAGCGATTAATGCGATCGAAGCTGGCACGTACTCCTGGAATCAACCCGATGCAGCGACCCTTTTGGTGATGCAACAGTGGGTAACCCATCAAGGTTATTATGAAATAAAAGATTCGCAATTACGCCAGGCTTTGCAACTGATGCGCAACCAGAGTGTCAATCGTGGCACGGTTGACTTGGAAGGTGCGCTCCAATTTGTGCGGGCGCAAAACAAACTGCTAATTCAAAGTAAATAATTTTGGGTTTGAGCTAACAAGGACGCTAATTCGTGCTAAACTTATATCAATGTGTAATGAAAAGCACGCGAATTAGATAGGTGGTAAAAAACACATGACTCAATGGGATATGAATAACGATATTGAACGCGTTTTATATAGTGAAGCTGACATTGCGGCCGCGGCTAAACGCATTGGTACGCAATTAGCACACGATTATGAAAACAAAACGCCAATTATCCTTTCAGTTTTGAAGGGGGCCGCATTATGGACAGTCGATGTGATGCGCCATATGCAATACGCTGAAGTTGAATTTATCAATGTTTCTAGTTATAACGGTGGCGTGGCGAGTTCTGGGGAAGTCCAATTAGTGACTGACATCACCTCAGACATCCACGGGCGCGACATCATCATCATGGAAGACATCGTTGATACCGGGCGTTCATTGCAATTTATGATTCACATGTTAAATGAACGAGGCGCCAAGTCAGTCAAGGTCGCTAGTTTACTGGATAAAAAAGACGGTCGCGTTGTGGAAGCCCATGTTGATTATATCGGCTTTGATGTGCCTAAAGAATTCGTGGTTGGGTATGGCTTGGATTATCAAGATTTGTACCGGAACTTGCCATACGTTGGGGTTTTGAAGCGCGCTGTGTATGCACCAGAACATCAAGATATTGTTGATGTTACACCGGCACACTAATCAAAATGCGAAATTTGTGCTAAAATTACAATTCAACCAGGTAAACTTAGCCTGGTGATGAACGACAAAATTTAAATTAAAAGTGTAGTTATAAAACTGCAAAGTAGGAGGGACAGATGAACAATCGTCCGAACGGTAATTTCGTTCGCAATAGCTTGTTTTACGTCATCGTGATCCTCGCCATTTTAGGGTTGGTTTACTGGGTCGCTGGACCTACGCAAACGACCACGGTCAAAAAGGTCACGACGTCAGAATTCGTTAAGCAATTGCAAGATAAGAAAATCAAAAAGTTTGAAATCCAACCTGGAGCTGGTGTTTACGATGTAAAGGGAACGTATCGTAAAGCGCAAAAAGAGAAGTCAACTACTAAGAAGGCTGATAATTCACTCTTTGCGGCCATCACCGGTGAGACTGAGACCAAGGTTACTACCTTTACGACTCAAGTCTTATCAAACGATTCAGTTGTTGCCGAAATTCAAAAGGCTGCTGAAAAGAGTAAGACAGATATTACGACAAAGGAACAACCTTCAGATATCTGGGGTTCTGTTTTGATGACGTTAATTCCCGTCATTATTATGGTCGGCTTCTTCTACCTAATGATGGGTGGCATGGGCAAGGGTGGTCAAGGTGGCCCTGGTGGCATGATGGGCTTTGGTAAAACTAAAGCTAAGCCATCTGATCCCGAAGACAACAAGGTGCGGTTCAGTGACGTTGCCGGTGCTGAAGAGGAAAAGCAAGAATTGGTCGAAGTGGTCGAATTCTTGCGTGATCCAAAGAAGTTCACCAAGCTTGGTGCCAAGATTCCAAAGGGTGTTTTGTTAGAGGGCCCTCCTGGAACTGGTAAGACTTTGTTGGCACGTGCCGTAGCTGGTGAAGCTGGCGTACCATTCTTCTCGATTTCAGGGTCTGATTTCGTTGAAATGTTCGTCGGTGTCGGAGCTTCGCGTGTCCGTGATTTGTTTGAAAATGCAAAGAAGTCAGCCCCATCAATCATCTTTATTGATGAAATTGATGCTGTTGGTCGCCAACGTGGTGCCGGCATGGGTGGTGGCCACGATGAACGTGAACAAACGTTGAACCAATTGTTGGTCGAGATGGATGGGTTCTCAGGTAACGAAGGTGTTATCGTGATGGCCGCCACCAACCGGGCTGACGTATTGGATCCAGCTTTGCTCCGGCCAGGCCGTTTTGACCGAAAGATTTTGGTTGGACGTCCTGACGTTAAGGGTCGTGAAGCCATTTTGCATGTCCATGCCAAGAATAAGCCATTGGCCAAGGATGTTGACTTGCGCGAAATCGCCAAGCAAACTCCAGGGTTCGTAGGGGCTGATTTGGCCAACTTGTTGAATGAAGCGGCGTTGTTAGCTGCTCGTCAAGACAAGAAAGAAATCGAAGCTGCTGACGTGGATGAAGCCGAAGATCGGGTCATCGCTGGACCGGCTAAGAAGGATCGGGTAGTTTCTGAAAAGGAACGCAAGACAGTTGCGTATCACGAAGCTGGTCACGCCATTGTTGGTTTGGTCTTAAACGAAGCGCGTGTCGTGCACAAGGTTACGATCGTACCACGTGGACGTGCAGGTGGATATGCCATCATGTTGCCGCGTGAAGATCAAATGTTGATGAACAAGACGGACGCCATGGACCAAATTGCTGGTTTGATGGGTGGACGTGCCGCTGAAGAATTGGTCTTTGATCAACAATCTTCCGGCGCATCAAATGACTTTGAGCAAGCGACTGGTATTGCACGTTCAATGGTTACTGAGTACGGAATGTCTGAGAAGCTTGGAATGGTGCAACTCGAGAATGGTAGTCAACCATTCGTGGGTCGTTCTTATGGTGAATCAGCAGCCTACTCTGATGAAACAGCCCGCTTGATTGACGAAGAAGTTCGTCGTTTGACAGGTGAAGGTCATCAAAAGGCCATTGACATCATTACTGAGCACAAGGATCGTCACGAAGCGATTGCGCAAGCTTTGTTGAAGTATGAAACATTGGATGAAAAGCAAATTTTGAGTTTGTTTGAGACTGGGGCAATGCCAGCAGTCCCAGGCGAGGATGAACCTGCTACACCTATGACGTATGACGAAGCTAAGGATGAAGCTAATCGCAAGGTTTCTGAGGCGGTTGAAGGTCACAAGGAAGCTAGTAAAGAAGCTGAGATTTTGGAACCTAGTGATACTGTTGATTAATTAGATATTTAGATTTAGGGACCGTGGTTTTCGGTCTCTTTTTTTGTTTTCTTAGCCGTTTCACGGCTAGGTCTTTGGGGTTGGTTAGGGAAGGGGCTCCGCATTGGTGCAATAGAGGTGGGACCGTGTCGCCCACCTCTATGGCGCCAACGCGGAGCCCCTTTCGCCCCAAAACAAAATTCTTAGCCGTGAAACGGCTAAGTCCCCCTCAGACTAATGTATAATATAAAGAAAAACCAAAGGAGCACAAAAATGGCAGATACATTAATTCGCACAATCACCACCGATAACAACTTCCGTGCGATTGCCCTTGAAGCAACGGACCTAATGAATGAGGCAAGTCAATTCCACGACGCAACCCCACTAGGTACTGAAATCCTAGGCCGCGCCCTAATTTCATCACTATTGGTCTCAAACGCCGTGCTCAAAGGCGAAGAACGACTAGCTATCACAATTGATGGTGGTGGCCCAGCTGGGCGCATCATCACTGAAGCCAGCGCCACCGGTGAAGTGCGTGGCTATGTTGAAAATCCCCGCGTTAATTTAGCACGCGATGATAAAGGCCGCCGCGATGTTGCCAACGCGGTCGGGATTGATGGTTTCGTCAACGTCACAAAACAAATGGATGACGGCGACAATCACGTTGAACAATTCACGGGCCAAGTCGAACTCTTGAGCGGGCGCATTGATGATGATTTGACCTACTATATGATCAAGTCTGAACAAATCGATTCTGTCTTGATTGCTTCTGTTGAAGTCTTAGATGATGGGACAGTGCGTGCAGCTGGTGGTGTAATCGTCTCAGCTTTGCCTGATGCAACGAAGGCTGATTTGGATAAATTCTATGCCAATGCCCAAAAGCTCGGTGATGTGGCGACGATTTTAGCCAATAGTGATGGGCCACTGGCGATTGTAGAACATTTGTTTGGGGCTCGTCAGGTCAAAGTATTGGCCACTACCGACGTTGCTTTGTTCCCTGATATCACGAAGCATGAATATGCCCGGATGCTGGCAACGTTACCACTTGAACAACTCCAAATTTTCCTTGAAGAAGACCTCGGCGCTGAAATTGTTGATAAGTTTACCGGCAAGCAAATTATCTTTGATGCCGATGATTTACGTGCAATTATCGAAGCCAAGCAAGCAAATTCGGCCGATTAACTTGAAATGCCCGTGATTCTTGCTAAACTATATAAGACTAAATAAATGAAAGATAGGGAATAACATGGCTGATCAAGAAGTGTCATTGAATGACCAAATGATTGCCCGTCGTGAAAAAATGACGGAAATGCGCGAAATGGGGCAAGATCCATTTGGCCATCGCTTTGACCGCACACATACCGCTGCTCAATTGCACGAACTCTATGACGATGCCACGGCTGAAGATTTAGAAGCCCAAGCCATCGAAGTTACCATCGCCGGCCGCATGATGACTAAGCGCCGATCAGGTAAGATTAGTTTTGCTGACATTAAAGACCGCACTGGCCGCGTCCAAGTCTTTGTGCAAAAGCCAGTTGTGGGCGAAGAAGCCTACGAAGTTTTGAAGAAGTCAGACCTTGGTGACATTTTGGGCTTCAAGGGTAAGGTGATGAAGACCAAGGCTGGCGAATTGTCAGTGAACGTCGAAGTTTTGACGCACCTATCAAAGGCGTTGCGCCCCTTGCCAGATAAGTTCCATGGTTTGACCGACAAAGAAACGCGTTACCGTAAGCGTTATTTGGATTTGATTACCAATGAAGAATCATACGACCGTTTCGTGAAACGCTCACAGATTATCTCGGCTATCCGTGCTTACATGGATGGCGATGGCTTTATTGAAGTGGAAACGCCAATGTTGCAAAATGCAGCTGGTGGAGCCGCCGCTAAGCCATTTACCACGCACCACAATGCGTTGGATATCGATATGTATTTGCGAATCGCCCTTGAATTACATCTGAAGCGCTTGATTGTCGGTGGCATGGAAAAGGTTTATGAAATTGGCCGGAACTTCCGTAATGAGGGGATGGATCCAATGCATAACCCTGAATTCACTTCAATGGAAACTTACGCTGCCTATTGGGACTTTGAAGATGTGATGACAGAAACCGAAAACATCTTTAAGGCGGCTGCGGCGGTTGTCGCTACTGATTTGCAAGTTAACTATCAAGGGACCGACGTTGATTTGAGTAAGCCATTTGCCCGTAAGCACATGGTTGACTTGATCAAAGAAGTGACCGGCGTTGATTTTTGGCAACCAATGACCTTGGATGAAGCAAAGGCGCTAGCAACCAAGCACGATATTCACGTTGAACCTTTCTGGGGAACTGGCCACATCATCAATGAATTCTTCGAGACATTCGTTGAAGACAAGATGATTCAACCAACCTTCGTCTATGGCCACCCAGTTGAAGTGTCACCATTGGCCAAGAAAAATGCTGAGGACGACCGTTTCACTGATCGGTTCGAATTGTTCATTTTAGGCAAGGAATATGCCAACGCCTTTACTGAATTAAACGATCCAATTGACCAACGCGAACGATTTGAAGCCCAAGTCCAAGAAGCTGAGTCAGGAAATGACGAAGCTGAAGGGATTGATGAAGACTTTATCGAGGCGTTGGAATACGGAATGCCACCAACTGGCGGACTCGGAGTCGGGATTGACCGTTTGGTGATGTTGTTGACTGACGCAGCATCAATTCGCGACGTCTTGTTGTTCCCAACCATGCGTTAATAAAAATAAAGTTGCATTACCTAACAGGTGCTGCAACTTTTTTGTTACCCTTGATTGTTCCTTGTAGTAAAGCATTTGGTTTTGGTAAAGAAAGTTAAAGAGCGTTAAATGATTAACGTTCGGAAAAACAATCTAAACAAAAGCTATTGACGAACATTAATAAGAGCGGTATATTATTTTAGCACTGCAAATTTGTAAGCAAATCAATCGTCGCTTCGTTGAATTAATTCGGCAAAAAGTGTTGACAGTGAATTGTGAATTTGCTAAGATATAAAAGTTGTCAAAAGGCAACGTAGAACATTGAAAACTGAATAACGTTTCGATGAACAAATGGATAGGAGTATTAAGTTTTCGAGCTTAATACAAAAACATTTGCGAA
>JAITQG010000058.1 GCA_031289015.1 Lactobacillaceae bacterium | reverse complement strand
TAATGGCAAATCATACAGATTAAATGATTTTTACAGAACTCGAACTCGAGAAAATTAACTAAAAAATGTCAGAAAACGTGGCCCAAAAACGACAATTTGGATGGCCTTTTTCTGACATTAAAATTTGATATTCGATATACTAGTAAAAAAGACAATTCAAAGCGAATCTATGAAAAGTCGATGCATACAACCGTGACAAGGTGCTTGACTTTACAGCTGAGTTTGCTACAATTAGTACTTGAACAAAAGTGTCTAGCTAGATTTATAATATAGTTAAATTAAACACGGGAAGGGAGGGAATCTATCATGGCAAAGATTGTTGTTCGTAAGAATGAGTCTCTTGATGATGCTCTCCGTCGTTTCAAGCGCGGTGTCTCAAAGGATGGTACTTTACAAGAATACCGCAAGCGCGAGTATTACATTAAGCCATCTGTACAACGTAAGCTTAAGGCTGAAGCTGCACGTAAGCGCAAGAACAAGAAGAGCCGTTAATTTGGTTCGAACCGGACGACTTTAACGTTGTCCGGTTTTTGTTTGGTATAATAAAGTAAATACGGAGGAAATGACATGAGTTTGTTAGAAGATTTAACGACCGATATGAAAACGGCGATGAAGGCAAAGGACAAGGCAACGTTGAGCGTAGTCCGGATGTTGAAGTCAGCGGTTTCCAATGAACAAATCAAATTTGGCCACGACTTAACTGCCGAAGAAGAAATCGCGGTTTTGTCACGTGAATTAAAGCAACGGGTCGAAGAATTTGATTCATACAAAGATGCTGGCCGTGATGATTTGGCTGATGATATTGCTAATCAAATCACCGTGGTTAAGAAGTACATGCCAGCCCAAATGTCTGAAGCTGAAGTGACTGAAGTCGTGAAGGCAACCATTGCCGAAGTTGGCGCTACCTCAAAGGCTGACTTGGGTAAGGTCATGGGGGCTTTGATGCCTAAGGTTAAAGGGAAGGCTGACGGCAAGTTGGTTAACCAAACTGTCCAAGCCTTACTTGGTTAAGCAGCCTAATGAGAAACTGAGCACACGTGCTTGGTTTTTTTATTTGTACATCACCTGAAAATGGCGATATTTACGGTAATTACTGCTATAATTGAATAAATAATCTTTCTAAATACGAGGACAATTTATTGGCAATTGTTGAAAAAACTTATAAATTTGAAAACCCTGAGCAAGAAATTGGGTTTATTGGCGCAAATGATGCTAATATCAACTTGCTAGAAGAAGGGTTGAGCGTTAAAGCTGCAGTCTTTGGCGATCAACTCAAGGTGTCTGGCGATGAAGAAGCTGTTAATACGGCTATCGAAATTGTTGAAACATTGACGGGGCTTATCAAAAAAGGTATCAAAATTAATGCTGCCGACTTAGTTTCAGCCTTGAAAATGGCGGAACGGGGCACGCTGGAATACTTTGGTGATTTATACACGGAAGCTTTAATCCGCGACGCCAAAGGCAATTCCGTGCGGGTCAAAAACTATGGTCAACGCCGCTATACCCAATCTATTCGGCATAACGACATCACGTTTGGAGTGGGGCCAGCGGGTACGGGAAAGACGTATCTGGCGGTTGTTATGGCCGTTGCTGCGCTCAAACGGGGTGATGTGGACCGCATTATTATCACGCGTCCAGCCGTTGAAGCAGGTGAAAATCTCGGGTTCTTGCCGGGTGATTTGAAAGAAAAAGTCGATCCATATCTGCGTCCGATTTATGATGCCTTAAACGCCATTGTGGGTAAGGAACACACGGAACGCTTGATGGATCGTGGCACGATTGAAATTGCGCCCCTCGCCTACATGCGTGGGCGGACGTTGGATAATGCCTTTATTATTTTGGATGAAGCGCAAAATACGACGCCTCAGCAGATGAAGATGTTTTTGACGCGGTTAGGCTTTGGGTCACGCATGATTATCAATGGTGACGTGTCACAAATCGACTTGCCCAATAAAACGCGGTCAGGCCTGATTCAAGCCCAACAAGTCTTAATGAATGTGAACCACATCGAGTTTGTGCTTTTTGATGCCGCTGATGTGGTGCGCCACCCAGTCGTTGGGGCCATCGTTAACGCGTATGACGCCTACGATGCTAGTAAGAAGCAATAACAGTGCAATGTTGAAAGGAAGCGATTGATTATGGATTTGGCGATTTTTGACCAAACTGAACAAGGTGTGCCAGACGCGCATATCGAGTTAACAAAGCAAGTGTTGGATTATGCCGGTGAGTATTTAAAACTCCCAGCGGATACAGAGATGTCCGTCACATTTGTAAACAATGATGAAATTCAGCGGTATAATCGTGAATATCGGGGGTTGGACAAGCCCACGGATGTAATTTCATTTGCGCTTGAAGATGGGGATGAATTGATTCTCCCTGACGCTGAGATGAACGAAGAACTCGCTAAGAACATTGGTGACATTATTGTTTCCATTGACAAGGTCGGTGAACAGGCAATCTATTTGGATCATTCATACGAACGCGAATTAGGTTTCCTGGTCGTACACGGGTTTTTACATTTGAACGGTTATGATCACATGATTAGTGATGCTGCCGAAAAAGAAATGTTTGACCTCCAAGAAAAGATATTGGATAGTTATGGACTTACAAGATAAAATTAAGCAGACAAAACAAAAACATCCGGTGGAAGACCATGTCGACCACCATCAAATTAATAAAAACGACAATTTTGTCCAATCGTTTGGGCATGCCTTAGAAGGAATTGCGCAATTATTGATTCGTGAACGCAATATGCGCTTTCATTTTGTGGTCGCCATCATCGTGATTGTGATTGGCTTTTATCTCAAAATTGGGCGTTCAGATTGGCTGTGGATTGCGGTGGCGATTTTCACCGTGGTCATGGCCGAGTTCGTCAACACGATGGTCGAAGCAATTGTTGACTTAATTGTCGGCGATGAATATCACCCGTTGGCCCGCACGGCAAAAGATATTGCAGCCGGGGCGGTAGTCTTTGCGGTGCTCTTTGCCTTGGCAATTGGCTTTATCATCTTCCAGCCCTATTTCTTACCCCAATTTAGTATCTATTAATTAGTTGTGCGCAGGTTTGCGCGGATTACGAGGAGAATTATATATCATGTCAGAACAAGCATTTAAGTCAGGTTTCGTGGCCTTAGTTGGACGTCCAAACGTTGGTAAGTCAACGCTTTTGAACAAAATGATTGGTGAAAAAATTGCTATCATGTCACCTAAAGCCCAAACCACCCGTAACAAGATTCAAGGGATTTACACGACGGATGAAGGCCAAATTGTGTTCATGGACACACCAGGTATTCATAAGCCCCAAAATTCATTGGGTGATTTCATGGTAAAAACCGCCATGTCAGCGATTCGTGAAGCCGACATGGTTTGGTTCTTAGTGAACGCTGATGAAGAACGTGGTGGCGGGGATGACTTTATCATCAATCGCTTGAAGGACACCAACACGCCAGTTTATTTGATTATCAACAAGATTGATTTGGTGCATCCAGAAGAATTGTTGGGGCAAATTGCTGATTATTCAGCGCAAATGGAATTCGCCGAAATTTTCCCAATTTCTGCTTTGAAGGGGGATGGCGTGGATACGTTGTTGAACTTTACCATGGACAAGATGGAAAATGGCCCACAATATTATCCAGCTGATCAAATCACGGATCACCCTGAACGCTTTATCATGGGTGAGTTGATTCGCGAAAAGGTCTTGCAATTAACACGCCAAGAAGTTCCGCATTCAGTTGCCGTGGTGATTGATAAAATCGAGCGTCAAGACGAAGGTCATTTGCATGTGCAAGCCACGATTGTCGTTGAGCGACCAACACAAAAGAACATTGTGATTGGGAAGCAAGGGGCGATGATTAAAGAAATCGGGATTCGGGCGCGTAAGGATATTGAGCGTTTGTTGGGGGATAAGATTTTCCTTGAGACTTGGGTTAAGGTTGAGGATCGTTGGCGTGATAAGCCACAATCTTTGCAGTCTTATGGTTACAAGGAAGAGGATATTTAATATAATTTAGTGAGGCTGGTGTTTTTTGCTAGCCTTATTTTTTACATATGGGTTGGTGGGGTTTTGGTGCCCCTTGCGTGGCACAGTGTTTGGGTTGGGTTTGGGAAGGGGCTCCGCATTGGTGCTGTTGAAGGGGGCGACACGGTCCC
>JAITQG010000023.1 GCA_031289015.1 Lactobacillaceae bacterium | reverse complement strand
GGTGGCGCAAATAGGGGGAATGGTCCGCGAGCGGCCCAATGCCACGCCCGTTGTAATCCTGAATGTCGGGCGGCAGTTCCCCCTATTCGGCCACCCTTGCTTTTTCTCCAAATTGATCGTTCCGAGCCCCAGCCGGCCCGAATTTCAAAACAATGGGGCAGAGTTAATCTGGATGTTTTATATATGATTGTGCTTGACGTTAATTTGCCTAAAAAAGGAGCCTAAAAAAGGAGTCCCGCATGCGGACTCCTTTTGTGTGTTATTTATTTTGTAACCAGTCTAGCAAATGGACTTTTTGTATTCCGTCGTAATTTGCTTCGCGATTATAATCATCCATCGTAATCAAATAGCGCGGATACGCATCCGAAATTTTTTGGAGTGGTCGTAATTCCCTGGCCAGTGTATTTTCATCCAAAGTTGTTAGCGATACCTGATAGTAAGTCACGTTTTGTTGATCATCAAGTGCCACAAAATCAATTTCATATTCGTCAATATTTCCTACATACACCGTATATCCTCGCCTTTTTAACTCGAGGAACACGACATTTTCAATCACATGGCCGAAATCTACATTGGCATCAGGCAACAATATCCGCCGCAAACCTAAATCCACCGTGTAATATTTCTCGGACGTTTTCAACAATTCACGCCCGCGAACTTTATAGCGCGGTACTTTATAAAACAGTAGCGCACTCTCTAACCCCGTGACATAGCGGGTAATTGTATTATTGGAAATGCTTTTCCCATTCGACACAAACGTGTTTTTGATTTTATTAATCGACACTGGGCTCCCCACAACACTCATTAGGTAGCGCACAATACGTTGGAGAGCATCTACATCCGTGATTTTCAACCGTGTCACCACGTCTTTTAACAAGACTGAGTCATACACAGCCGATAAATATTGGCGCTTATTGGCATCCGTTTGCATTGTTAACGTTTGTGGAAATGCCGTCCCTAAGTATTCATTAAAGAAATCCCGATCCGTTTGCACAGTTAGCTCGTTTTCGGTATGCCACCGCTTAAACTCACTAAACGACAATGGCAAAATTTTCAATTCGACATATCGGCCACTTAGCAACGTTGCTAATTCACCACTCATGAAAAACGCATTTGACCCAGTGATGTATAAATCGACGTTAGGCTTGATGTGGAGTGCGTCGACTACTTTTTCAAATTCTGGCACATTTTGAATTTCATCTAGAAACACATAATTCATTTTTGTCGGTTGGAGACGTTCGTTTACATAATCGTATAACGCATGGTACTCAGTTAGTGGTTCGTTTTCGATGCTTTCAAAGTTTATATCAATAATTTGATCGGCTTCAACTTCTGCGGTTTGAAGCTCGGTTCTAAAAATTTCCAAGAGGGTCGACTTACCTGCGCGTCGTACGCCACTGATGACTTTTATGATGCTTTGGTCTTTGAATTCATGTAAGAATTTTAAATATGCTTCTCGTCTGACTAACATACGACTCCTCCTATTTTCAATTGAGTGAAAGTTACACCTTAATTATACACCAGTTTTCAGTTGAGTGAAAACTTTTCGGATTTTTGCCTCCGATTTTCATTTCACTGCAAACTTTTTGGCTTTTTGTACTGTATTTGCACTCAACTGCAAATAAAAAACGCAAACTTTTTGTCGTTTGCGTCTTGTTTATATTAATTACTTCGCGTGATCGCGCTTAACCTTGAAGATTCCAGCAGCGATTACCGTGATTCCAGCCAACAGCATCAATACCAAGCCGATGCCCCCAGTTACTGGGAAGATTGACTTTTTGTAGTTGACTACATCAAGCTTGTTAGTCAATTCACCAATCTTATCATCGCTCTTCAAACCGTTGTAAAGTGGGTACTCTGCAGTTCCCGCACCGTCTGCTCCAGCCAATGAGAACTTGATTTCGTCTTCAAGCTTCGTATAGCCAGTTGGTGCGATGGTTTCAATTAATGCATACTTTCCAGCCGCCAAACCACTGAATTCCAAGTGACCCTTGGCATCAGAAATCTTTGTCGTGGCCAATGCCTTTGCAGTTGTCCAGTAGACATCACCCGATTGCGTGTAAGCATTCAGCGCGTCCAAAATTGGTTGTCCTGTTGCATCCAAAGTTGCCACATAAACATTTGCACCAGTTGTAATCGCAGCACGATCAGCATTTAACCATAGATAAGCAGATACTGCTTGACCAATGCGACTTGTTGCTGGCTCAAGCTCGTGTGTTAATGTTTCTTCTGAATTACTCAAAACATCATAGATGGCAACCAAGTTATCCGTTGAAACGACGGTTTTATTTGCACCGTTAGTACCGGCCAAAGAACTATCCTTGATTGTCTTCAAGTTATCAGCTTCAACCTTGTGGCCCAATACGAACCCAGCCCCAACTAAGGCATTGCCGTCTTGATCCTTCTTGATGATATCCCAACCAGCCGCGAACGTTGGTGTGATATCACCGTCATTAATCTTGTCAAAGTCGTTTGCCAATTCCAACAAAGCCGCATTGTTGATTACTTCTGCTTGTGCAGCTGAGTTTGTCACGGCCGTCAACGTCAAATTCACGTGCGCATCCGTCACTGACTTGGCATTCATGAAGGCTTGCAACAAAGCCAAAGCGTCCGTGTTGGCAACCGCGATTGACAATGATCCGTCAGAACCCTTCTTTGATCCGCCATTTTCACCTAATGTGTAGCTTGAAGTCTTACCAGTTACGGTGAAGACATCAGCAGCCGTCACGCCAGTTCCAAAGACTTCTTCAAAGATAGCTTGGTTCACGATTGACAATGAAACAGCTAGATTAGCCGCGGCATCACCGGCACGCAAACCTGACTTGTAATCATTGTTAATAGTCGCCTTCACAAGTGGGAAGTATTCACCCGCTTCACCAAATTTACCATCACCATCAGTATCCAAAGCCAAAGCAATCGTTGCATCCTTCACGTCAACTTGATATGGTGTGTGGTCAACGATTTCGTACTTCTTCAACTTACCAGGTTGGTTCAAATCAGCTGAGATACCATATTGGAAGTCTTGACCACGCGTGATTCCTTGTGTCTTATCAGCATCCTTGAAGGTCACTTTGTCTTCGATTGGTGAAGTCGTACCATCAGGCGCCACAATTTGCCCGGAAGCATTGATTGTCTTGTCGATGCTTGAATCATCATTTAAGACATCCAAATGTGCACCCCAGTAATCAACCAAGCCATCTTCTTCAGTTGCTACAAAATCATCCATCGCCGCTGATGCGTCAACAGACTTCAAAGTAACTTCGCGCAATTCACCGTTCTTCAAGAATTCAGTTTGACCACTTTGCTTAGTTGGGTACGTCAATTCCAAAACGTAATACGTAGCACCAGGCTTCAAATGTGTAAAGTATGCTCCGGCACCAGCGGCTCCAGTGCTCTTCGTATCAACCAACGTGATATCTTCAGCATCAATTTGATTTGCAGCCAAAGCAGTATCGTTATACACCACGATAAAGGCAGCCAAAGCAGCTTCTTCAGCCGTGGCATAGTCCGTTACATCAATGGCATCCTTAACCCAGCTTGGCAAGTTGGCCTTGTCACCATTAGCAACAGTGACTGCATCAACCAAACGCAAGTAATTGTTCTTTGAATTCTTTTCGTCGGCCAAGGCTGTATTAAAGTCTTCCTTGGTTGCCACGTTAGCAAATTGGAACAACCCAAACTTAACGTTCTTTAATTTGTCTGAAGTATCATCAGAATCGTACTTGATAACGCGCAAATCACCTTCTTTGGCGAAGTTCTTTGGATACAAGTTCAAAACTGTTGCTTGGGCACCAGTCGCAGCCGTTGCATGGCCGAACCACTTGTCACCAGTGCCAGGATTTTGCATTGGCAAGCTCAAAACCATTGGCTTGGCCACGCCGTCAACGCCAACGTCTTGTCCAGCAGATGTTTCCAAGATGATCCAGTTACCATTCGTCAAATCATCAAAGTTTGCATCACCATTACCATCAGTGAATTGTTCCGCCGTTGCACTCACGATTCCTGAATCAGCGGTTGCAGCGACCAAATCGGCATTAGCTGAAATTGCTTGAACTGCTATTGCCAAGGCTTTAGCATTGATGCCAGCTTTAACTTGAATCGTCCAACCAGACTTCACTTCACCAGCACTAGTACTCGTGATTGTTGGCTTAACTGCTTGGAATAATTCGTTCCAGTTGTAGTTCTTGCCAGCGATTACGATATTTGATGCCTTATCTGAAATAACTGGCTTATCTTTTTCTGTCGCTTCAGCTGAGAAACCAGTGATTACGTTAGTTGGCACTTGGAAAGCTGTGAAACCATATTCACCAGCATTGGCCGTGCGATAATCATCGTTCGTTTCAAAAACTGAGTTAGCAGCTTCACCACCGTCACCCCAGTAATAATTGTGTGCGTCTGCTGACAAAACCGTATCACCATCAGTTGTTTGCACGTACTTGTGAACTGCCACGTCAGTGTAGTTCGCATTTGCAAATGATGATGCGGCGTTAACTGCAGTTGTGCCTGCGCCTAAGACGATTGGCGCAACCAACGTTGTCACCATTAATGCATGTTTCCACTTAGCCATAAATAAATCTCCTCTAATTTCATCGCTCCCCCTCTGTCCCTGTTTAGGACGGAATTTTGGCGATTATTTCTTGAATAGTTTGATTGTCTCAAATTCAGGAAAAGATTTTAGGTGGTGAAAAGTCTTTTTTATCGGAATGGTTTGTGTTTTTAATTTGAATTGTGTGTTTAATGTGTGCTCCCTGGTGTGCTTAGCCGTTTCACGGCTAGGAATATTGGTTGGTGGTGAAAGGGGCTCCGCATTGCTACTGTTGAAGGGGGCGACAGAGTCCTGCTAGTCTAAGGGATTCGGCCTTGCGCAAGCGCAAAACCAACTCCCTAAGACCGCGCTAGTGCTCC
>JAITQG010000066.1 GCA_031289015.1 Lactobacillaceae bacterium | reverse complement strand
ATTTTTTGGCCCACGCTCTTGGGCCGAAAAATTCTGGTCGTATTGATTCGTGTCGCCCCCTACAACAGTAGTAACAATGTGGAGGCATTTCTCCCACTAACCAAAAACCCTTGCCACTGAAAGTGGCAAAGCTTCTCCCGAGAACCAAAAAAGAACCAGTCCAAATCGACCAGCTCTCAAAAGATTGATATTTAATTCCGCGCATGCCGAAACTTCCCCGGCGTAATCCCAGTTGACTTACTAAACGACCGAATAAAATTAGCATAATCATTAAACCCAGCCAAATGACAAGCCTCTTGCACATTTGAGCCCTCAGTCAATAACTTTTGCGCCAACAAAATCCGTTGATCCAAAATATATTCACGAATCGTTAACCCAGTCGCCTGTTTGAAACAAGAGCTTAAGTAAGTCCCTGAATAGGCTAAAACATCAGCAATATCATCAAGTAAAATCGTTTCCGTCAAATGCTCCTTGATATATTGCATCGTATCAATCACAACCCGTGGCATGGTGTTTGGTGACGTCGAACTCCCTTGTTGATATAGTTGGGTCAAAATAACTAATAATTCGGTCGTTTTTGCCTTTAATAACGCATCCCGGCCAAAACAAACGGGCTTGTCAAGACAACTTACTTTGCTGTCTTCTAAACTTAAATCATAAATTTGGCGCATTAAGCCAATCAATGAATCCATTTGTGACTTGGCTAAGTGCAATAAATTACTTTGCTTACCTGAATGATGGTCATTAAATAATGTCTGTAAATCTGACGTTGGGGTAGAGAGTTGCCGCACAAATTCGGGATGCAAATTAATGCCGATACTCTTGTAATGCCCATCATCGAGTTGTTCATTACGATGTAACTCATCAGGTGAAAAGACCATGATATCACCGTACTGCAAGTGATATCGCGTGTGCTCAGTGTAGACGTTCACATCGCCTTTTTGAAAGAAATAGATTTCATAAGCGTTGTGGCGATGGTAAGCCGATAATTTGTGCTCCTTGAAAATTTGCTCATCGTTGGCATAACACATCAAATCTGATTCAATTGGATCGTAAATATGGCTTTCCATCATAAACTCCTTTGGTCAACACTACTTTGTAATAATAAGTATAGCTATGCTTTTACAATTTTTCACGCATGTTTTATGAAGATAATATGCGTGAAGTTGCACAAAGCTAAATTTAATGGGTTTATGTTCACGTGTGCACTCAAAATATGTTAAACTGAAAACGCTTACAAGTTAACGCGGGCAAAATGTAATAATTGGCGGTTTACTTGTATTTACAAAGTGAAATTCACCTTGTGATGCTTGGTTTTGGCTTAATATTTACTGTTTTATCAGGTAGATATTAAGCATGTATTTTTCCTAGAAATGTTCACGTGAACAAAATGAAACACTTTTGCAATTAACCACCTTTGGAGGAACTCATGATTTTAGCTAATTTATTGGATGACGTAAAAGAAATTTTGCATGCGCATGGTCAATATGATCAACTCGCCAACAAAGATATTTACGTCCCATCAATTCAAGTTGTACAACAAAATGTTTACTTTATCTTGCACAAGACAGCTACTGATAACAAAATTGACAAGTACTTGGTGGTCTTTGAAAATCGCTTAACAGTCGCTGATTTTGATGCATTAGAGACGTTGGATGATATTGATTCAACGCTTTTGGTGACAGCCTTGACGGAACATAATAACCAAGCTTTGGCTAAGCGCTTTACTTGGTTGCGACCAACTTCACGCCGTCAATACAAGAATACATTTGGCTTGGGAGATCGCTTGGGAGTGGCTTCAAATGCCCATTTGCGGCTCTTCAAGGGCCGTGATGTGATGCCAGTTTTGGCACAACAATCAATTCGGGAATATACGTTGACACATCGCACAGCGACTGATGTCTTCCAAGCAGCCTCATGGGCCATTTTTGAAGAAGGTTTCACATACGGGTGGGGTGCTGATGGCGATCACGTTAAAGCGCCATATGAAATTGATTATGCCATCAAGTGTGGTTTCTCAATGATTACATTGGATTGTACTGATGATATTAATAGTGACATTGCTAATTTGAGTGAAGCGGAACTTGACGCTAAATATAATGCGTTGGATGCTGATCAAATTAAATATTTCAATGATACATACTTGGAGCAAACGTTTGAAGTTGCCAATGGTGTGACTGTGCATTTCACCAAACATGATTTGCAAGAATCAGTTTTGACTTTCTTTGATGCAATTTTGTTTGCAACTGAAGTCTTTGAAAAATACATTGTGCCTTATAACTTGGACTTTGAAATTTCAATGGATGAAACGCCATATCAAACGACGCCTGAAAATCACTTCTTCTTTGCTAAGGAAGTTGCAAAACGTGGCGTGACGCCGGTGACGATGGCGCCGCGTTTCTACGGTGAATTCCAAAAAGGGATTGACTATATCGGGGACACAACCCGCTTTGAAAATGAATATATTGTCCATGAGGCAATTGCTGAACACTTTGGTTACAAGCTCAGCATTCACTCAGGTTCTGACAAGTTGTCGGTTTATGAAATTATCGGGCGTTTGTCAAAGCAACATGGTTGGCATGTTAAGACCGCCGGCACTAACTGGTTGGAAGCGTTGCGCGTGATTGCCCATGCGGATGCTGAATTCATGCTTGAGCTATACAAGTTTGCTTATGAAAATTTGGATGACGTTAAGAACTTCTATCATTTCAATGCACAAACGAATGGCACGGCACCAAAGCCTAGCGAGATGAACACGACCAATGTGTTAACTTTGCTGAATAACGATGATGCGCGTCAAATTTTGCACACGATGTTCGGGTCAATTTTGAACTTGAAGCACAACTTCAAGTATGTTTATCGTGATAAGTTCTGGGATATCTTGTTGCAAAATCAAGCTTTGTACGATCAATTCTTAAATATTCATATCGCCGAACATTTGGATTTGTTGCAAGGTTTGGTGACAACTAAAGCTGAAGCCTTGGCTAAGCACGAACCTAAGAATTAAGGAGTTTGAGTTAATGAGTTTATTGAATGATGATTTCTTGTTGGGCAATGCCACGGCGCGTGATTTATTTCATAACTACGCCAAGGCCATGCCAATTATTGATTTTCACTGTCATTTGAATCCTAAAGAAATTTATGAAAACAAAAATTATGCCAACATCACCCGCATTTGGTTGAACGAAGGCAATTATGGTGACCATTATAAGTGGCGTTTGATGCGTGCTAACGGCGTGCCAGAGGAATTGATTACTGGTGACGGTGATGAGTACGCTAAGTTTGTGGCTTGGGCCAAGACACTGGGCGCTGCATATGGTAATCCCGTCTATGAATGGACGCACCTGGAGTTACAACGCTTCTTTAATATCACCGAAGAGTTAACCGAAGAGTCAGCACCGCGTATTTGGGAACAAACTAATGCGTTGTTGCAAACGGACGCGTTTAAACCCCGGAACTTGATTAAGCAAGCTAATGTTCAGGTTGTTTGTACGACGGATGATCCAGCTGATGATTTAAAATATCACCAATTATTGCAAGCGACGGCCAAAGAAGATGGCTTTAAGACTTTGCCAACGATGCGGCCTGACAAATTGTTCCAAATTGATCGCGATAGCTTTGGCGCTTACTTGCAAAGTTTGGGTGCGATTGCCGGTGTTGAAATCAAGCACTTTGCTGACATCATCACGGCTTTGGAACAACGGTTTACAGCCTTTAATGCGTTGGGTGGCCGGTTATCAGATCAATCTTTGTTGACCTACACGTTTGTGGAAGCCACGGACGCACAAATTGAAACCATCGTCCAAAAAGGGATTGAAAACCAAGCGTTGACGCAAACTGAAATTGATCAATATTTAACGCGGTTACTAAAGCATTTGATGGAATTGAACACCAAATTTAATTGGACAATGCAATTTCACATCAATTCAAACCGAAATTTGAACCAACCAATGTTTGCAAAAATTGGACCTGATACCGGTTATGATGCGGTGGGAACCCAAGCTGATATTGTTACCCACATTACGCAATTATTTACCACGATGTCAGCTGAAAACAGCATTCCAAAAACGATTTTGTACTCGCTCAACAGCAATGATTGGACGGAGTTGGCAACCATGATGGGCTCGTTCCAAGGTGGCAGCGTGCAAAAGATTCAACTGGGCGCTGGTTGGTGGTTTAATGACACAGCTGAAGGCATGGACGAACAACTGCGCGTGTTTGCACATCAAAGCTTGCTCGCTAATTTCGTTGGGATGTTGACGGACTCACGGAGCTTCTTGTCATATCCACGCCACGAATATTTCCGGCGGGTCTTGTGCAACTTCTATGGTAATCTCGCCGAACAAGGGCGGGTGCCGAGTGATTTAGCCAAACTGGGCCAAATTGTCGAAAATATTTCATACAACAATGCGAAAACCAATTTTGGGTTCTTCGACTAGTCACAACTGAAAGGAATTAGGTTATTGATATGCAATTAACGGTCAATCTGAATGATTATGAAAATTTCCAACAAGCATTAGATATGAACGATTATGTGGAAACTTTAGAGGTGATTGTACCCCGCGGCATCCACGTCACTGGGCCCATTACGTTACGTTCAAATTTAACAATTACATTTGAAAAAGCTGCTATTTTACGGTTTTCTGACGATCCAACTTTATATAAGCCAATTTGGACGCGTTGGGAAGGGATTGAATGCTACGCGATGCATCCTTTGTTGTATGCTGCTGATGCGGAAAATATCACGATTCAAGGTTATGGGATTATCGATGGGGCTGGGCAAGCTTGGTGGGACAAGTTCCGTCAAATTGAAGAAGAAGATCGGACCTTACCGCGCGAACAATACGAATTGGACTTGGCCGCGCTTAACCCTGATTACAAGACACGGACTGGGGGCGGTGGACGACCATCGACACAATTCCTTCGGCCACCATTGGTTCAATTTTGGAAGTGTTCAAACATTACGTTGAAGGACTTCATGTTAGAAAATTCACCATTTTGGACATTGCACTTGGTCTATTCTAGTGAAATTTTGATTGATGGCATGGTCTTTAGGAACCCAGCCGATGCGATTAATACTGATGCCATGGATATTGATTCATCAAAGAATGTCCATATCAAGAATTGCTTGTTGGATGTTGGTGATGATGGTGTGACTTTGAAATCTGGCTCAGGTGAAGATGGCTTGAAGATTGGGATTCCAACTGAAAATGTGACGGTCAATAATTGTACGATTTTGGCTAGTCATGGTGGAATTGCGATTGGTTCTGAAACGGCGGCCGGCATCAAAAATGTCTTTGTTAAAAATTGTACATTTGACGGAACTCGCCGTGGGGTACGTTTGAAGTCACGGCGAACACGTGGTGGAACTATCGAAAATATTCAATTGGATAATTTGCAAATGGATAGTTGCTGGTGCCCAATTACATTGGAAATGTACTTTGCACCTGGGGTTTTGCCAGAAGAAGAGGCTACTGTTTTATCAATGGATGCCCAACCTGTGACAGCTGCCACACCACATATTAAAGACGTTAAAATCACCAACATTGAAGCTACTAACGTGCGAGCTAGTGCGGCCTTCATTGTTGGATTGCCCGAAGCACCAATTGAAAACGTTGAAATTGAAAACTTTAATTGGTCATTGGCATCTGAGGTTGATTTGTTGCCTGCAGAGTACGCTGAGGAAACGGGCGGCCGCTTCCACGATGGCGATCGTGGCATCAAGACCATTAATGTCAATAACTTGAACATCAACGGCGAAGACATCAACTAGAAAGAGGATCACACATAATGGAAAATAGTAAGCCAAAGTGGGTTTATACCCCTAAGAAAATTACCTGGTTACGGTCGTTAGGCTATGCCGTTAACGATATGAACGGGGGCGCATGGGGAACCTTGATTGGTTCATACCTCATGTTCTTCTTGACCACATACGCAAAACTAACACCCGCATCAGTCGGATTTATGTTTTTGTTTGCTAAGTTGTTTGATACAGCGTTCGCCATGATTTTGGGCACAACGTCGGACAATTTGTTTAATACTAAAATTGGGCGTCGGTTTGGCCGTCGTCATTTGTACCTCTTAGTTGGGGCCTTGACGATTTTGATCTTCTTCCCAATGCTATTCGTAGTGGTACCTGGGTCAATCGTTTGGTATTTTGTCGCCTATTTGATGATTAATACCGCCAACATGACGATTGGAATTGCCTATGAAACCCTCCCAGCTGAAATGACACCAAACGCTGAAGACCGAGTACGAATGGGGTCGGTTCGTTTGTTCGTCTCTGCCTTTGCGACATTTGCCGTATCAGCTTTGCCAGCCCTATTGTTGTCAATTTTGGGCGATGAAACAGCGATTGCCTATACCATTTCTGGAATTGTCTTTGGGGTGGTCTTCACGATTGGAACCTTGATTACGTATCGTTCAACTTGGGAGTTTAGTCCTGAATATGTTGAACAATTTGAAGCGCCAAACAAGATCAAAGATGACGTTAAAATTAGCATTTGGACGCGCATCAGTCGTGGAGCCAACCAATATTACAAGGTTTGGAAGAACAAGTCAGCCCGGCGCATGGTGGTTATTTACTTTATCAGTTACTTTGCCAAGGATTGTTATTCAACTGCATTCTTGTATTACGTGGTCTTTATCCTAGGCATGAATCAAGCCTTGGGACAATCTGTGGCCTCAATTTCGTTTGTGGGGATGTTTGTTGTGCCAGTTGCCGCTTGGATGTTGATGAAGACGAAAAATCCAAAGGTAACTTGGGGCACGAGTTTCACGATTGTCACGATTGTTTTGGTTGCTTATGGCGTCCTTTACTTGACGGGTGTGAAGTTGTCAGGAACAAGTGCTTTGGTTACTTTGATGATGTTGGGTGTTGGTTGGCAAATTGGCCGCCAATTGTTGGAATACACGGCTTGGCAAGTGATTCCTTTGGTGCCAGATGTTGATACATTGGCTTCAACACAATTACGGGCCGGTTCGTTTGCGGCCGTGCAAACCTTTACACGTCAAACAACTGGAGCACTTGGTAATGCCGTGATTGGTGTGGCTTTGTCAGCCAGTGGTTTCGTGGCTGGGGCAACTCACCAAAGCAGCAGTGCTAAAGACGCGATCATGATTTTGTTCATTGCGATTCCGTTAGCATGTATTTGGTACGCCGGCTATCTTGTGAAGGGCTTCAATTTGAATCAAAACACGCACAAGATTGTTAAGACCGAAATTGATCGCTTGTCAGCTGGTGGTTCAAAGGATGATGTTGATCCTGAAACTAAGCGCGTTGCTGAAGATTTGACGGGTTACAAGTGGGAAGATATCTGGAACATCAAGAACTAATTGAACACTTAATTGCACGAAATACTTTGGACCGTGAGTTACAAGACTTTTGCGGTCCATAGTCATTTATGCTTATTAAAAAAGGTGATTTTATGATTAATCGTCAACAAATTTTAACTAACCATAGCCCCAAAGTGGCGGCTATTGATTATAAAGCGCCATTAACGGTGGGGAATTCAGCGATTGCTTTTACCGTCGATCCAACCGGCGTGCAAACATTTGCCGATGCATATGCAGCAAACGGCGTGCCCTTGTGTACCCTCAGCAATTGGGGGTGGAATGCTACGACGCACTATACCCTAGCTGATTTAACGTTTGCTAAATACACGACTGGGATTACAGGCCGTGAAGTAACATATCCAACTGAAATCCCAGCAGGTGAAGAAGCTATTTATGCTGGCTTACGAGAAAGTCCGCATCGCTTGAATCTGATCCAAGTACGCTTTTTAAGCCAAGGGCAACCAATTGAACCCGAGCAAATCAAAGTGATTGAACAACGCTTGAATTTAGCAACGGGTGAAATTTTTTCTGAATTTGAATACGCTGGACACAAAATCAGCGTAAAAACGTTTGTTGGTCAAGAAGATGCTATCGGTGTGCAGGTAACTGGTGGTGCGCATTTGCAACTTGAATTGCGCTTCCCGTATAGTAGTCCGAAAATGGATGCCAGCGACTGGACACGACCTGAGCAACATCAAAGCAAATTTAATGTGGATGCAGCTTCAAAGCAAGTGACCGTCCAACGCCACTTGGATACACTAGATTATCAAGTTGGCGTGACTGGCACTAACATGCAAGTGACGACCACGGCTGAGCATGCCATTACCTTAGCGATTACGTCTGATGAAGCTAGTGAATTACTCATTAATTTCAATACGGCCAACGCTGACTTTGCAACTCAGGAAATTGCAAATCAGCAAGGGTGGCAAAAATTTTGGCAAACAGTTGGTTTTTTTGAAGTTGAAAATCAAGAACTCCAACGGCGCATTGTGCTGAGTCAATACTTGCTCCAAGCCCAATGTGCTGGCGTGGAACCACCCCAAGAAACCGGCTTAACGGTGAATTCATGGAGTGGCAAGTTCCATTTGGAAATGACGCTTTGGCATGAAGCGTGGCTGGCGTTGTATAACCAAACGGATACTTTAGCGCCTTTGCTAGCGTGGTATCACAATGCGTTACCAGCCGCCCGTAAAAATGCGCAAAGCAATGGTTACCAAGGGGCACGTTGGATGAAACAAATTGGTCCAGACTTAGTCGATAGTCCGAGTCCGATTTCACCATTAATCATTTGGCAACAACCGCACGTGATTGTCTTGCTAGAAATGCTGTACCAAGCTAAGCCAAGTCATGATTTTCTTAAAGAACATTGGATTTTGGTCAAGGAAAGCACTGACTTTATGTTAAGTTTTCTAGCTGAACAAGATGGAAAGTATCATTTGGAAAGTCCGTTGTTCCCATCACAGGAACGCTTTGGACCAAATGATGTGTTGGATCCAACGTTTGAACTTGAATATTGGCACTATGGCTTACAATTAGCCGTGGAATGGGCCCAACGCCTTGACGAACCAGTCGATTGGGCAACCTATGCCGATCAGCTGGCCAATAGTGATGAAAGTCAGCCAACGTACGTCCCCGTCAAGGGCGCATCTGAAATCAATAATGATCATCCAAGCCATGTTGGGATTTATGGTTTGGTACCAACGCGGATGGATAAGCAAAAAGTTGCTAAGACACTCGAAACGGTCATGGCTAATTGGGATCGGGCAAGTTTGTGGGGCTGGGATTATCCAATGTTAGCGATGGTTGCTTCAAGACTTGGTGATTACGATGCAGCCTTAGATATTTTGTTGCTTGATGAAGCTAAGAATAGTTTCTTAGTCAACGGCCACAACTATCAAAATGCTGGATTGCCGTTATATCTACCGGGTAACGGGGCGTTATTGTTAGCCATGGCGCGGATTGCAACGGATTTCCCAGCACGGGTCACGACCGAAAACGTTAAAACCATTAATTTTTAAGAAAGGGGGGATTATAAATGGCAAATGAAAAAAATGCAGCCACGATTATCACAATCGCAAAAATCGCTAATGTTTCGCACACCACGGTATCGCGGGCGTTGAATGGGAGTGAGTTAGTAAAGCCTGAGACGCGCAAAAAAATCATTGATATCGCCCATGAATTAGGCTATGTGCCGAATTTAAATGCGAAAAGTTTGGTAACCAATCGTTCATACATGATTGGGGTGTTCTTCACGAACCTGACCACGGGAACCTCAGCGAGCTTTTTAAATGACGTATTGGAACAATCCCAAGCGATGTTGCCCAAGAATTATTCATTGTCGATTAATAGTGTGGACAATGCGATGGGCGGTCAATTCATTTCGATGAACAATTTTGATGGGGTCATTGTGATTAGCCAATCAGCATCAGACGATCAATTTATTGAATACGTGCATAAGACAGGGCTGCCGTTGGTAGTTTTGAATCGCGTGATAAAGCGCAATGATATTGATAACTATGCGTTTGGTGATCAACGAGGTGGTTATATTGCTACTGAATATGCAATTCGGATGGGGCATCAAAAATTTGCGGTAATTAAGGGGGTCAAGAGTTTTGAATCGACCACGCAACGGACCGCGGGCTTCATGGATGCCATTAATGAATATGGGATTGAGCTTGATGAAAGTTTAGTTAAGCAAGGCGATTATCGGCCCAAGAGTGGCAATAGTGCGATGCGACAAATCATTTCGAGTGGGAATTTACCAACTTGTGTGATGTGTGAAAACGATGATATGGCCGTTGGTGCGATTAATGCCTGTGTTGAGTTGGGGTATCGGGTACCTGAGGATATTTCAGTGATTGGGTTTGATGATATGGATTATTCTAAGTATTTGATCCCGGCTTTGACGACTGTTCGTAAGCCGACTTCGGAGTTGGTTGAGCGTGGGGTTGCTCGGTTGATTGAAATTATGGAGGTTGGGGATGAGCTGGGGATTGAGCAAGTGATTGTTAATCCCGAGATCATTGTTCGGGATTCGGTTTTGAAGATCTAGGCGGGTGTTTGTTGGTCCTTTCAGGACCAAGGGCTTTTGGTTACTGGAGAAAACGGCTCCGCTTTACTGCTGTTGAAGGGGGCGACAGAGTCCCACTAGTCTAAGGGATTCGGCCCCGCGCACGCGCGAAACCAACTCCCTAAGACCGCGTTGGTGCTCCTACCTCGCTTATTCCCCTACAACAGCAGCAAAGCTCCGCCATTTCCTCCAGTAACCAAAAGCCCACTCTCCGCTGCGCTCCGAGTTCTAAAACTGCTAATTTACTGCTTTGTAATTTGTGGATATGCTTGGTCTGGTGTCTAGTGCCTAGTGCCTAGTACCTAGTGAATGGTGTTGGTTGAGTGGTGTTTGATTTGGTGATTGTTGGAAGAAATTTACAAATAAATGAACACGTGAAAATTACACCGCAAAAAAGACCTGGATAGAAGAGTAAGGCTGAAGCTTTAGTAACCGTAAGGAGCTAGAGCGACTGGAGGTTGGGGTTTGGGTTGGGGTTTTGAAAGGGTGGAGCATTGCTGCTGTTGTAGGGGAACAAGCGAGGTAGCGGCACCAACGCGGTCTTAGGGAGTTGGTTTCGTGCTTGCACGGAGCCGAATCCC
>JAITQG010000027.1 GCA_031289015.1 Lactobacillaceae bacterium | reverse complement strand
TCCAAAGGCAGAAACAGTGCTAAAACAAACTAAGTATTTCAACTAAAATATAGAGAAAAGCGTTGAAACACTTGACTAATCGTAGAAGCGGCACCAACGCGGTCTTAGGGAGTTGGTTTCGTGCTTGCACGGAGCCAAATCCCTTAGACTAGTGGGACCGTTTATCGAAACACCCAATCTTTCAAAGGTGGTTTCGATATGCGCTCGTGTGTCGAGACACACGAGCTTGCCCACCTCTATTGCAGCAACGCGGAGCCCATTCCCCCACCAACCTCAAAAACCTCGGCCCAAAGGGACGAAAAAATCAAAATAAAAAGGCCAACCCAAACAGGTCAGCCCCCAAAAGTAGTTTAATCAATAATCCGTAATTCTTTTGAAAGATGCGTAAACGAATCAGCCCCAGTTTCAGTAAGCACGATTGAATCCTCAATCCGCACCCCCATATCACCAGGAATATAAATCCCAGGTTCGATTGAAAAGGCCATCCCAGGTTCCAAAACTAACTCATGATCTTGTGCAATTTGAATACTCTCATGCACTGATGATCCCAACCCATGCCCCAACCGGTGAATGAAGTATTCGCCATAACCAGCCTTAGTAATCACATCGCGCGCCAATTTGTCTAATTCACCAGCCGTCATGCCAGGCTTTACAGCTTCCTGTGCAGTGAGTTGGGCTTCTAAGACCACGTTATACACGTCGCGTTGATGATCGGATACGCTTTGGTATGCGACCGTGCGCGTTGCATCAGATACATAACCTTCATAAATCGTACCTAAATCAAACAAGGCCATATCACCACTTTGTAGCGTGGTTGTGCCCGTATTGCCATGCGGTTGTGCGGCATGCGCACCAAATTGGACCAGCGTTTCAAATGACATGCCAGGGATGCCACTTTTCTTAGTTTCATATTCTAGGTAGGCGGCGACAGCTAATTCTGTGGCCCCATTTGCTAGCGCGCTAAACCCATATTCGAAGGCTTTGTCCGCATCACGGCCGGCTTGATGCATTTTTGCAATTTCATCGGGCGTTTTGATGAGACGTAAACGTTCAATCAAAGGGGTCAAGTCCTTGGCGAAATTTACTTCTTGCAAAGCAGTTTTGAGATTATTGGCCCGAGCAAGCGTCAATTGATTTTCTTCAACGGCCCACTTAGTCGCTTGGCTCGAGTGACTATGCACATGCTTAGCGATTAATGCCCAACCGTTCTCATGATCTTGGTAACCATAGACAGGGTGGGCCCAACCGGCTTGCTTAACGGCTTCAACTTCCAAGGCGGGCGCAAAAATAAATGGTTCAGCTTGGGCGAAGACGACCAAGGCCAAAATGCGCTCGATTGGGTCGGATTCAAAACCAGTCAAATATGCAACCGTATGGAAATCAGAGATATAAGCAGCATCCAATTGGTTGTCATTGAGCCAAGTTTTGATGCTATCAATTTTTTCAGTCATGAGATTACCTTCTTTAATTTTGTGATTACTTAAATTCTACTCTTTTTTTGCAATTAGTGATGTAAATTATCTGTTTTGAACGCGGATGGATGAATTTATGAAAACAACAATGAAAGCTTATCATGACCGAATGTAAACGCTTGCAATTATTTGTAACAATCAGTATACTAGCGTTAGCATTTAAAACGAAAGAAGGAACATTTTAATGGAAAAGCAAACCATCACCATTTATGATGTGGCTCGTGAAGCCAAAGTTTCAATGGCAACTGTTTCGCGAGTTGTGAATGGCAATTCCAATGTTAAGCAAGAAACCAAAGAAAAAGTCGAGGCGGTTATCAACGACCTAGGTTACCGACCAAATGCGGTGGCTCGTGGGTTAGCTTCACGCAAGACGACGACAATTGGCGTGATTTTGCCGGATGTCACCGATCACTATTTTGCCGAATTGGCCCGTGGAATTGATGATGTGGCCCAAATGTATCACTACCAAATCATCCTCGCTAACTCTGATGAATCTAAGGATAAGGAGTTACAAGTGCTGGATAATCTGTTGGGCAAGCAAGTCGATGGGATTATCTTTATGGGTAATATGATCAACGAAAAGGTCCGTACTGAATTTGATCGCGCCGATGTGCCGATTGTTTTGGCGGGTTCCGTCGACCCAACTGAAAAACAATATTCAGTGAACATTGATTATCGCAAGGCCACGGCTGAAGCAACGGCGCAATTGTTGGAAAACGGAAATGAACGCGTGGCTTTGATCATGGGACCGGCTGAACAAGCTATCAATTCTGAGTACAAGCTTAAGGGTTATCAAGATGCCTACAACGCCCACAGTAAGCCAGTTGATGAGGCGTTGATTTTCTCAACTGACTACGATTATCAAAGTGGTTATCAAATAGCTGACCTGGTGCTAGCAGCCAAAGCAACTGCTGCGGTCGTGGTCGATGATGATGTCGCCGCTGGTTTGCTAAATGCGCTGGTGGATTCTGGGGTTAAAGTGCCTACAGACTTTGAAATCATTACCAACAACAATTCACGGTTGACGGTGATGACCCGACCACAATTGAGCTCGATTACGCAACCAATTTATGATTTGGGTGCCGTCTCAATGCGGATGCTGACCAAATTGATGAATTTAGAAGAACCCGATGTCAGCAATATTATTTTGCCGCACGGTTACGTTGATCGCGATACAACTCAACACTAACAATCTAGGACGTCTCACCAGCCTTGGTGGGGCGTTTTTGCATCTCTCCCTAGTTTTTTCGCAATATATTCAATATCGCAAGTCTATAATGAAAGTACGGTTTTATGGACTAATACATATAATTATGAGGATTTGGGGAAATAAAAATGGATTACAATTTGGGTGAAATGTTTGAGGATTTCCGGATCGCGCGGGGCTATTCATTGCGTGGCTTAGCAGAGGACGTGTGCTCACCAAAAACCATTAGTCATTTTGAACAAGGGGCGGGGCAGATGAATGTGCGCCTGTTTTTCACGTTGATGGGGAAAATGGAAGCGACCTGGGATGAATATATTAATTTAATTGATCCAGTTTCGTATAAAATGCACGGTATCAATCGTAAAATCAATCAAGCTTCAAAGTATGGGGATTATGAAGCGTTACAGAACGTCCACCAAGAAATTTTGGCGTTGTACAATGAACTACCAGCCCACACGCGTTTGGTTGACTCAATGATGGCGGCGTGTGAATTGCGTTTGCAGCATTTGAATCGAGATTTCAAGCGCAATGAAAAATATATTCAGTCGCTTGAAGATTATTTTATGAATGTGGAAGAATGGTCGGTAATTTCGATCAATCTCTTGGCTAAAACTTGTACCTCACTGCCGGCGGGCATCTGTGTTTCATTTGCCAAAGACATCATTGCCCAACATCAGGAAACATCTGAATTAGATGAGCGCACAGCCTTGAAATTCACCGCGTGTATCAATATCGTCAACCATTTAATGATTCATGATATCCATGACAAAGCGTTTGAGTTGTTGGTTAAGATCAAAGACACGCTGATTACTGACAATCTGTATAAAGCAAAAATTAAGTTTGATTTTACGTATAGTCTGTATTTGTATAATGTTGGTGAGTTTGTAGCCGCTAAGCAATTGATTCAAAAGATTATCCCAATTTATCAGCATTTGGATAATCAATATTACTTGAAAAACAAGCACCTGTTTGACATTGTTTTAAGCGGTGGTTAACAAAAATGTGGAATTTTTTCCACGAAACAAAAATGAGCGCTCATAACTGCTATACTGTGGAAACTTAGTATTTTACAGAAAAGGGAAGTAATCAGTTATGAAGAAGTTTATCGCAGTTATTATTACATTTGCATTTGTGGGTGCATTGGCGGTTAATGTATTTGCAACCGGCCAAATTAGTGCTGGGATTGGTGATTCAACTATAATCCATTCAGAAGGTATTGGCGACGCATTTCAGGATTAATGCAAAATAAAATCGTGGAAAACTAGCTTACACTAGGCTTTCCACGATTTTTTATTTGCGCGTGACGCTTTTGATGACGATTGGCTTGGCAGGCTTGATATCATCTGGCCGATATTGCATTGCCATGCCCTTGAGGATGTTGCGTAAATACCGATCGCCAGCGGGCTTATAGTTGCGATGGCTAGGATTGCGCAAGACGGCACTCAATTCATTCGGTGAAATCTCGATTTTAGCCGATGCGAGGAAACTCAACAAATCATCACTTGTATAAGACATCGCGATTTTGAGCTTCTTAATTACGACGTTGTTGATCGTCGCTTCAGATGTCATGTCAAATGTCGACGGCAACGGCTGACCGGCAGTGTCTTTTTTCACGCCCCGTTGCGAAATAATTAAACCATTCATAAAGGCTTCTAAATCATGCATTGATAAATGTTCATCGCGTTTAGTCTCGGGAGCTTGTTTTGTAAAAATCAAATCCAATTGCTTCTCGGTAACTTGAAGGCCACCAAATGCAAAAATTTTCACTAAGTTTTCGTTGCTGATTTTCAAGGCGAACCGCAAGCGAATTAAAATGTCATTATTATTCATATCGTAACCCATTCCTTTCTTTCAGTATCCCTGATTTTGCGTGATACGTCAAAAAAAGATGTCTCATATCCAGACAATCGAAGCGGGCTTTTCTAATAAAATGTTGCTGATTAATTGGTTGTTCACTTGCCAAAGCACATATTTACCATGCATGGGAATTGTGTCGTCGAGTTGAGTGATGATGTCTTTTAATTTGGCGTTTTCAGCAAAGTCCAGACAATAGAGGGTGGAATGCAGTGGCTTGAAACCCAATTCGGCAAGTGTCTGGTTGAATTTTACGGCGCGTTTTTGTTCGCGCGTGTTTTGTTTTTGGACGTCGATTGATAATAATATGCGCATTTAATCCACCATCCTTGGTAAGAGCAGGGCAGCGGTCGAATTCGTTTCCAGACAATGCACAAAACTATCGATGCACAGATTAATAGCTTGTTGAAGCGTTGTTTTTTGATCGCCGATTATACACGGATGATCAGTGATTTGCAGTAAATATGTACGGTTGGCTTTGGTTAATTCAGCCTCGCCAACCAAGGCTAAAACTCGTGAATCAACAAATGGACGAAAAGCTTCAATCAAATCGTACGTCAAATTGAGGGAATTACGCTGGCCATGATGCCAAATGCCGATGCTGGGTTCCAGACCATGCGCCATGAGTCGTTGGGTGATTAATGAACGAACCACAGCATAACCATAATTAAAAAAATAATTCAGCGGTGCATCAGAACGCCGCGAAAAATGTTCGTGCACGATGGTTTGAAAATAAATCCGCGCGGCCACAGCTTCAGTCAGGGCTGTATCGCCTGGATCAACTAGCTTAATAAGTTGTTTGAGGTGAATGGCAGTTGGAATCGAGAAACCGTATGTCACAGTAGCTTGATTCATAATTTTTTGACGGATAATTTTTTGCCAAAGCCGTTTTTTAAACTGCGCCCCGGCATTAAATTGCAATTCAATGCGATTCGCACGCTCGTAGTAGACATTCGTGGAAAGCACGGCAGAACATGGTAAATGCCGATAATCACAGAAAAATACAGGGATGCCATCATTCGCCAAATTATGTAACGCGGAAATCGTGACCGAATTATGATCAGTTTCAAAGATTAATGACTGAATGCTGTGCAGGGGATAGTGGGTGATTTCGTTGTCCTTTTCAATCACAAGGGCCGATTTGCTGTAACTAACTTTTTGCGCACTTTCGATTACAATGATTTGTTTAGTCATAAAAATAGCCTCCTAAGCTTGAGACCATTTTGCAACATTGTTTGTTTAGTTTTCAAACAAAAACTCTTTTGAGAGATTGTATTGGTGCTAAATTCAAACATTTGGAATAGGCTGCGAATGCGTGTATAATAGGGCTTAAGCAAATGACGGGTGTAGCTGGTGATAATGTGCATTATGTCTACGCCTCACAAATATCATTTAAAAAATCAAAATATTTGGCCTGCTGAATTGGTTGATAAAACAATTGGTGTTTTGGCAGAACATTTCCCAAACATTGCCCCAATCCATCTAAAAGCTGAAGCAGTTACGTTTATTAATGTTCTGTATGCTGAAAACATGGCATCAATTAATTTTGCGATTCCGCCACGCGATCATAACTTAGACAAATTAACGGCTCTGTTTGAAAATAGCATATCGACTGCTTTCAATCTTGAAAAAACAGATTATGATGATATTTTTGATGCTGAATTCCAAGAACACTTACAACGGTTCATTTTTAGATTGAACAATTATGGTTATCCTCAAGCAACATTGTTTGATGTAGATAACTTGACGTTTTTGGAAACTCAATATTCTAAATTATTCGCTTTTGCGCATGACTTTGTCCAGCAAATGCATCATGAAATCAATAGCGATGTGGGTTTTTTCAAATTATATCAAGCAGAAATTGCTTATGATTTATTGTTTATCCTACTTACGGTGTAGCTGGTGATAATGTGCATTATGTCTACGCCCAATAACCTCATCAATATAATTTTGTTTTAGTAATTTCCACTTCATTTTTTTCTCCTTTGTTGTATAATATAGTTATAAAGCCGGCAGCTCTAGCCGTTAATGAGAGTCGAAGGGTGACTTTATCGTGGCGTTGAAAGACGCCTTTTTATTTTGGACATTTTTTGTTATAATATTTATGGAGAGATAGGCAGCCAATGCCTCAAATTGGTCAAAGTGAATCTCTCTTTTTTTGTGTCTTTTTTCCTTTTTTGATATAATAATTATAAGAAAGTTGTACAGGCAGGACAGGCCTTGATTGTCCCATTAGGTGAGGCAACTTTCTTATTATAAATATGCAACAGTCGACATTAATTTGTCGGCTTTTTATTTTTACCTATTAGATTTGCATACCTACATCAGGTTCCTCCATTTCCAGAGTATAAACAGCTCGATTCCAATTATGTTCGTTGTTCTTACAGGTGTAGCTGGTGATAATGTGCATTATGTCTACGCCGACCGTAGCGATTTACCAAGCCCGGCTGATGCAGAAGCCAACGGAAAGTTTCAAGCCCAACAGCGAGCTATTGAACGTTCAGTGCGGGACGCTAAGTACAAACTGCGCGCCGCCGAATTGTTGAATGATGAACCCTT
>JAITQG010000056.1 GCA_031289015.1 Lactobacillaceae bacterium | reverse complement strand
ATGGCTACGGCACCAAGTTCAGCATATCTTCGCTACCACTTTAACAAAAAAGTGGTAGATAAAGCTCCCGTCAGAACTTCATCTACCATTAACCTTAGTATGTTTACCTCGCTCTTTCCCCTACAACAGCACCAACGCTCCGCCATTTACCCCAACCAGCCAGAATCCTAACCTCCAGTCGCTCGTGCTCCTTCCGGTTACTAAAACTTCACTTGACTACTTCTACACTAAATAGCTGATAGGTTTAGCGAAGAGTAGCGATTTTTATGCTTTCGAATTTTGGGCGAATTTCAACATGAATTTAGACGGCGAATTTAAAAATTAGAATGAACTGAACCCCAAAAAATGGAGTGGATTTTATTTTTTGAAATCTGGAGTTAAAAAAGCGTTAGAGGCAGATAGTTGAAGCTTTAGGGTTGGAAGGAGCTAAAGCGACTGGAGACCGGAATTTTAGCCCCCAAACAAAATTCCTAGCCGTGAAACGGCTAACCAAACAAAATTTTTACGAGACGAAACAAAAAAATCTCAAAACCAGTTAAGTTTCGAGATAACGTATTTAGGCATTCAATTCAGCAATCCGAGCATCAATCAACGCCAAAACAGTCTGTTGATTATCAACATCTTCTAAATCATATTTCTGCAAATCAATCCGCATCTTTGGTGAAGCATCATACTCATCAAACCAGCGCTTATAAGCTGACCACATCTTAAAGTAGTATTCACGCAATTCTTGATTATCTTCGAATTGCTCGTAATCCCGCCCGCGCTTTTTAATGCGGTGGAGTATGGTTTCAAAATCAGCATCGGCAAAGACCATCAAATCTGGCCGCTTTTTTGGCGTTGCTTGCAGTTCAGTCATCATGTTGTTGAGCAAAGTCATATAAACATCAAGCTCAGCATCTGAAATGTTACCTTCACGATGATTTTCTTGGGTAAACAAGGCATCTTCATAAATTGAACGGTCCAACACATTGTTATCGTCTGCAAGGGCCTTTTTAATCATAGCAAAGCGCTTATTCAAAAAATAAATTTGCAGTAAGAAACCGTATTGCTTTGGATCAGCATAATAGAGGGGCAAGACTGGGTTTTCCCCGACTGGCTCAAAGAAAGCTTGCGTTCCTAAATGTTTTGCAATTAAATCTGTTAGTGTGGTCTTGCCAACACCAATCATACCGGCTGTGATAATCACCATGGTATTCCTTCTTCCGTTAGATTTATATTTAAGTGTATCTGGAGAAATAAATCAGCTAATATTTCTCGATGCGTTGCTTAATATCATAGCTAAATAATAAATTAAATGAAAGGGCTTGACACGAAAAAAGTGCCAAAAAAAACGCCGACTTCTGGTAAAGTACCGAGCTATCAACGTTTTTAATAATAATACAAATTAATGACATTATTCTTCAGGTTGCTTAATTTGGGTAGGTGCTTCTTTTTGAGCAGCTAATTGATCGCGGATTTCAAGCAAAACTGATAGTTCTGTATCAACTAGCGTATCACTTGAAGTATCTTCGTCAGTATCTTTGGCATGCAAGCGATTTGCAGCGTTCATGCCTTTAATCATCAAGAAGACAGCCAAGGCCGTGAAGATAAAGACGATTAACGCTGAAATAAAGGCACCGACTTTGATTTGGGCGGGACCAATATGCCAAACAATTGTTGTAAATGAAATTGAATTGGTGATAATCCCAATCAAGGGCATCATTAAATCATCCACGACAGACTTCACAACCGTTGTGAACGCAGCCCCCATGATGAACGCCACGGCTAAATCCATCACGTTACCACGCATAATGAAATCGCGGAATTCACTAAAGAAATTTTTCATAATCTAACCTCCTTTGTTGTCTTTCAATAGCTTAATTATATAGCATAATTATAAAAACTGCCGTAATTAACCTATTATTCTGGTAAAATTAAACTTAATGAAGGTTAGCAATGGAGGCGGATGATGACATATAAGATGTTAGTTTCAGATTTGGATGAAACATTATTAAACGATGATGGGACGATCCATCCTGAAAATGTGGCGGCAATTAAACGCGCAGTTGCCCAAGGATTTAAATTTGTGCCCAACACCGGCCGCTCGTTTTTATCTGTGCAGCCGTTGTTAGAAGCCTTGGGACTCAAAGGCTTGGTGGGGCAATATGTGATTTCATATAACGGTGGTGCCATTGTCGAAAATGCCGGTAATCGCGTTTTGGTGGCCCGCGATATGAAATTTGACTTGGCCCAACAAATTTTTACCGCGGGGCTCGTTGAATCACAAGTCGATGTGCACATTTACACGGTTGATAAAGTCTATATCTACAATATTTCACAGACTGATCAGGCTTATATGCAAGAACGTAGCGTGGCCTATGAATTGGTTGATAGCCAAGATTTGAGCTTCTTGCATAATGAACAACCAATCATGAAGGTGATTTTTGAACATCCTGATTTAGCGGTGCGCCAACAAATTATGGCTAGTGTTAAACAAGCGGTTGGCGATGATACGGTCGAAGCTACTTATTCATCTGGGCGCTATGTTGAATTTAATCCTAAGGGTGTGGATAAGGGTTCGGCATCATTGTTGTTAGGTGAAAAATTAGGGATTACCCAAGCCGAAATTATTGCCGCTGGGGATAATTCCAATGACATTAAAATGTTGGCAGCAGTTGGCCTTGGTGCTTCAGTCGCCAATGGGATACCCGAAGTTAAAGCCGTGGCAGACGTTATTTTAGACCGGACTAACAATGAAGGGGCCATTGCTGAAATTTTTGAACGGTATGTCTTTGCTGATAATCAATAAGGAAATTAAAATAAATGAAAAAATCTATGTCATTAGGCGTTAGTGTCATTGTAATGCTGGTCTTTGTGGCGATTGGCTTGCTGGGCATGGTCTTAGCTTGGCCAACGTGGGTGATCGTGGTAATTTATATTGTGTTGTTTGTAGCGGTTTCGATGGGGATGAGCTATTTAGTGGTGAAACTAACGCCACCAAGCCCAGATGAGGATCATGATGAAGAACATTCAAACTAATCGTTGGGCCATGGGAGTTATCTGGGTATTTGTCGGTATTATCCTGGATGTGTGTGTCCAAATTGGCAGTAAGCAAGCCGCTGAGATTGCGGCTAACAACTTGCATACCAAAGTTGATAACCTGCTGCCGATCAGTATATCAGCCTTGACCGTCATTGGGTTGCTGGCGTTTTCAGTCTACGTATTGCTAAAAGCCATCCATCTCGTTAATCCTAAAGTTGGGTTGCATAAATTCGAGTTAAATCGCGTTGGGTGGAGTTTTAAGGGCTACGGGCTTATTTTATTAGCTGGCATCTTGACCAATGTGTTACAACAAACTGTAAATGGCCGGCTTGAAGTTGCCAATAATCAAGCTAAATTAATTAGTGTCATGCATGGCAATTTAGAGATGGTTGTGTTTATAGTTTTGTTGACGCTCTTTGTGGGGCCAATTTTAGAGGAATTGATCTTTCGGGGCATCGTCATGAATTACTTCTTCACTAAGCGGGGCTGGTGGGTGAACGTCATCTTCTCAGGCGCCTTATTTGGCTACTTCCATGTGATGCTACAGAATTTCCAGCTGTTTGCCTTTATCCAATATTCGTTGATGGGGATGGTCTTAGCCTTCGTTTATAAGAAGACCAAACAATTGCAGTATTCGATGTTAACGCACTTTATTAATAACGCAATTGCCACGTTAATCCTCTTGATAACAATCTTTAAGTGATGGAATCCGAATTCGGGTTCCCTTTTTTTATAGCATCATTGCAATTTGGTGTGAAAATATAATAAATGATGAGGGAGGCCCATTATGTATATAAAACTTGACGAGTATGCGCAAAATGTTATTTTGGCGAAATTCGATCCGTTAACGCAAGTAGTTTTGTTGGCTGCGGAGGATGGTATTTCACCGTATAATAATCCCGAAGACATCACAATGGAGACGTCATTTACGATTAATATCGTTAACAATGACGCCCCATTTGATCGCTGGTTTAAGTTCCCCATCGAAACCAGCTTAGGTACTTGGTATATTAAGACGCATTCAAAAAGTCTGTTGGCCGAAGATATGACCTTGCATAAGAAAAATAATTTTGGCGGCTTGGCGCTTGATGCCTCTGAGGGTCGCGTCGTCGAATCTGTTGCGGTCAAAGATGCGACTTTAGTTGATATTGTGGCCTTTGATCGCAACGAAAACGGACCCAGTATTAATAGTTAAACTCGGCAAATTACTAACGTTTTGCGTATAATCATACTTAACTAGACTAGTTACCTAGAAAGGAACAGTAATGACAAAATATATGCACGTAACGTATGGTTCAAAGGCCATTTTGACTGAAGTAATCAAGAAGCATCCGACCCATCAGTTGCATTTGGCGACTGATGAACAAGATGATAAGCGTTATCAATTGTTTGAAATCACTGAGCAAGCCAATTCAGTTTTTGCTAGTGCCATCACCTATGAAATTATCGATGAAGTCGGTCAAGTCGATGATGTGCGGGGATGGATGAATTGGACATTTATCACGTTGAATGATGAAGAACGGGATAATTTTTTGCGCCGGTGGAAGACCATGGGTGATACCGCTCGCGATGAAGCATATGGCTGGTTGAGTTCACGGATTATGGTGATTCCGAGCACATATGATTTAGCGATTATGAGTACATGGACGCTGCGGAAAGAATTTTTCAATTGGAATGTCGAACATGAATGGCCTATTAAGCAATACGTTGGTAAGCAGACGAAATATAATTATCGTGAAAAAGGCTATCGATTTGCAGCTTTGACAAAATAGATTTTAGAAGTTGCTTGTACACAGGCGCACAATTTGCTATATTTAATTTTGTGAGATTTCACAAATGCCGTCATGGCGGAACTGGCAGACGCGCATCGTTCAGGTCGATGTGGGAGTAATCCCGTGCAGGTTCGATTCCTGTTGACGGCACTCAGGCAACAATTCAATAAATTAAACAAGCCCCGCTATGACGCTACAAATGCCGTCATAGCGGGGTTTGTTTTGGTTTTGAAGTTAAAATCAGCGAATTAACATAATTTAAACTTCAACTCGAATAAACGGGTATTTATTTTAAAATTTCAACTTGTAATCGAATAAATGCTGATAAATTGTAAAATTTCAACTTTAACTCGAATAAATGTATAATGTAGATAAGAGATTCAGTTGTGGGAGGAATAATTATGGATAACAAATACGTGCGACGCGAGCAATATTTAGATTTTTTACATCGCTGGCGAGAAAAGGATATGATAAAAGTGCTGTCCGGGGTGCGACGGGCTGGAAAATCAACCTTGTTGGAACTTTTCAAACGTGATTTACGCGAAGATGGCGTTTTACCGCAAAACATTATTTCAATTAATTTTGAATTAATCGAATTTGAAGAGTTAACTGATTATCACAAGCTGCATGAATATGTTTTGGCACGAGTTGATGAAACGACCATGAATTACGTCTTTTTAGATGAAATTCAACATGTGGAACAGTTTGAAAGGGCCGTTGATTCGTTGTACATTCGCGACTATATTGATCTGTACATTACTGGTTCCAATGCCTTTTTCTTAAGTGGTGAATTGGCGACATTGTTGACGGGACGCTATGTTGAACAACAAATTTTGCCTTTATCATTTAAGGAATTCAAAACGTGGCAACAAAACCACAGCGTAACTGGTGAAGCCATCAACGACCGTGATTTGTATGAAATGTACACCACCAGTTCATTTCCGTATACTTTGACGATTGACAATCCGACTGATAAATACGCTTATTTGCAGGCGGTGTTTACCACGATTGTGTATAAGGATGTGATCCAGCGGCTGAATGCGAAGGATCCAGACACCTTAGAACGAATTGCAAAGTATCTGGCCAGTGCGACAGGAACGCCAATTTCATTTAATAAAATCAAAAACACGTTCGTTTCGGCGGGCAACAAAATTTCATTTGAGACTATCAAGCGGTATGTCGGGGGGCTGCAAGAAGGGCTCTTGTTTTATAGTGCCAGGCAGTTCAAAATTCGTGGACGCCAACTGCTCCAAAACTTGGATAAATACTATTTAGTTGATGTTGGATTACGGCAAATTTTATTGCCAGATGCCAATGAAGACCAGGGACATATTCTAGAGAATGTTATTTATCTTGAATTGATTCGTCGGGGTTATAAAGTTTTCGTGGGTAAAATTGATGATTTGGAAGTTGATTTTGTGGCGGTCGATCGCAATCAGAATTTAAAATACTTCCAAGTTTCGCTGAATACTCTGGATGAAAACACGCTGGCTCGTGAATTGCGTTCGCTGCAAAAAATCAATGACACCTATCCTAAGTATTTATTAACCATGGATACGTTCGGGAAAACGGCTAATTATGATGGCATCATCAAGATGAGTGCGTTGGATTGGTTGCAAGGTGAATAACTTTTGCAATATGGTAAACTATAATTACGCAAATAAGTTGGCAAAACTGAGGGAACGGGGTGTGAATCCTCGACTGTCCTAATCAACTGTAACGTGGTTTTCCACGAAGTCAGGTCGCTCGTTGTCAGCAACTCACGTCTTATCAGGGGGACGCTGGGTTTTTGAATGCATTCAAATTAGCGGACTCTGGCATCATTTTGATGTATCACGGAAAGTGGTCAAAACCACATGAAAACAACACAAAAACAATTTTTCGCAATTATTGCAACGGGACTGGTGCTGATTATCCTCGCCATTGGTTTGTATATGGGGTTTGCATCCAAGCATCAACCCAACAACCAGGCAAATAATAACGCTGCCAAAGTTAGCACGCTTAAAGTCACGGTCATAATTGATCAACAGGCCAAAAGCTACCAGGTCACAAAGGGGATTAATTTGTTAGATTTTGCTACCAAGCAACTAGCTGCTAAAGATAACAATGGCTTGATTACCGCCGTGGGAAGTTTGCACCAAGATGAAACTGCTAAGGCGTATATCTTGTTCAAGGTCAACGGCAAAGTATCGTCAGTTGGTGCGAATGACGTTGTATTAAAGGATGGCGATAAAGTTGAATTCTACATCGAAAAATACTAAAACCAAGCGTTTCACGGTCCGGCGCATGGCTATCTTGAGCTTAATCATTGCAGCTTGTGTGGTCACCCGCATCGCCTTTCAATTTTTACCAAATGTCCAACCGCTCACAGATATTTTTTTAATCACCGCCTTGTATTTTGGGGCGGTGGAGGGTGAAAGTGTGGCAATTTTGGCGATGTTGGTTACCGGGTTGTATCTAGGAATGGGCCCATGGGTTGTCGGCCAGTGCATTGCCTATGCAATTTTGATTCTGATTACCGTCATGGCTAACCGGGTGCTTGATTTTAATAAACAACGTTACGTCTTTGTTGGGTACACGTTTGGTATGGGGTTGATGTATGGATTGATTTACGCAGGCTTTCAAGTCACGTTACTCCAAATGAATGCGTTCGTACCATATTATGTTGCCGGCTTACCATTTGATTTGATGCATGCATTTGGGAATGCTGTCTTTGCCATTTTATTTATTCAGCTCGACAAAACCCACCCTAACTTATTGGCGTGGTTCAGAATCTAAAGCGAATTAGGTATTGATATAGATCAATAGTTTAACAACTATTGATTTTTTTTTGCCTGAAAAATGTCGCCGAGCTGAAATAAGAAAATGCACTTGTAATCATACCGACGTTATAATGAAAAAACACTAATAAACTTCACTCCGTTTTACCAAACTATTCTAACAAAACTCACATTATTTGAGTGGTACTGCGTTACACTGAATGCATTGAAAATGAGAAAAATGTTCATAATTAACTCATTAAAGGGATGTTTTGTTTGGGGTTTGGATGTAAATTAAGGAGAAAAACGGATGAATAAACAGAAAAAAAGTGGCGTAATTTTGCTGGCGATTTTAGGATTGGGCTTTGTCATGCCAAGTGCGGAGGTCTTAAATGGTATTCCCTTGGCACAAGCTGCAACGACTAAAGCTAATACAGCTAGTTCATTTGGCACCAAAGCTGAACGCCAAGCTAAATTGAATAAGAGCCTACTAGCTACACAAACAGCTGATACTAAGGCCTTTAAAGAACGCTATATTCAAGTATTAAAGGCAAAGGGCGTAAATACTGACAATATATCAACTGAAGAGTTAAATAAGCAACAAGTGACTGTTTTCGTGCAATTAAACGAGGCTGCGGCAATCAAGACGGTTGGAGCACCCACGTTAAAGCAACGTAAAGATAAGAAGCATATTCATGCCATTCATAACGCGGTTGAAAAAGTGATTGATCAACAAGCTGGGGTGAAGACGCAAGTAAAAAAAATTACTGGTAAAGCTGATAGTAAGTCATATGGTTATCTATACAATGGCTTCACCACGAAGGCTAATTTGTCCGAAGTAGCACAAATCAATAAGTTGAGCGACGTCAAATCCGTTTCAATTGGTAAGACCTTCCATACTGATGATTCGGATGCCAATGCGATGGCCAATGTTAAACAAGTTTGGGAAAATGAATCGCATCCAACTAAGGGTGAAAAGATGGTTGTGGCCATCATTGATTCTGGAATCGATGTGGCACACAAGGATTTGAAGCTTTCAAAAGATACCACCCCAGCACTTGATAAGGCCGCGGTTGATGCCGCCATTTCTGGGGATGCTGATAATGCGGGGCTTGGACATGGTGGTTATGCAACACAAAAAGTCCCATATGCGTATAATTATGCCGATCACAATGATGACGTCGCCGATAATGGATTGAGTCATTATCATGGGATGCACGTGGCTGGAATTGTGGCTGCCAATGGAACCAAGCCTGATAACGTTAGCTCAGTTGTTGGGGTGGCACCAGAAGCCCAACTCTTGGATATGAAAATTTTTAGTAATAAAATAGACGATGGTGCATCAAGTGAAGATATCATGACAGCCATTGAAGACTCAGTTAAATTAGGTGCTGACGTGTTGAATATGTCAATTGGCTCTGATTTTGCTGCTGAGTCAAATGATCCAGAACAAATCGCGATTAAAGAAGCCGCAAAACAAGGGGTTCTAAGTGTTATTGCAGCCGGGAATGCCGGTAACTACGATGATCAAGACCGTTCAACCCTTGGTTCACCAGGCGTGGTTAAAGAAGCTTTGACGGTGGCTAGTGTCAACAAAGCTACGCAAACAATTTCAAGTGGCTTGCAAATTATCAAGCCTGCAGATAACAACGCTGAAATTGTGAATCTTCCGCAAAGTAACGACGCACAACAATTTGCTTATTCAGCCCAAGCGTTGCCAACTAATGGCACGATTTTAAATGGTTTTGATAAGACTGAAATTGTGCAATTACCAGAGCGTTCTGTTGAAACTGCTCCAAACATGGTTGGTAAAGTTGATACGTATTTCTTAGGTGGCGGCAAGTTGGAAAGTTACGCTGGGTTAGATGTGGCTGGAAAAATTGTGGCCATGCGGTACGTTTCGCCAAATTCAACTGGGGGAAACTTGAATGATGGTAGTGGTAATAAAGCAAAAAACGATATTGATCTCAAAGAAATTATTGCTAATGCTAAAAAGATGGGCGTTAAGGGGATTTTGTTTTACGGGACTGCAACGGTTGTGCCGATCGATGATTTTGCCAGTGATCAACTAGCTGCTGGCGGATTAGGTAAGTCAGACACGGAAACCGTGGCGATGAACCAAATCGGCTTACCTGCCATTCGCCTTGATAATTCGGCTTGGCAAAAAGTGAGAGCAGTTATTAATGCTGATCCCCATGCGCAACTTTCATTTAACTTTGGGACGACTCAAGAGCCTGGAATCGACAATGATAAATATGGGACACATGGCCAAGTTTCATTGTTCTCATCATGGGGACCTACTGCTAATTTGGAATTCAAGCCCGAAATTGCGGCGCCCGGTGGTAATATCTACTCACTAAAGAACGGAAATACCTACCAATTAATGAGTGGGACTTCTATGGCGACTCCATTTGTGGCAGGTAGTGAAGCGTTGATTTTACAAAATATTAAAAATTCTACCAATGTGCCAACTGGCTTAGATTTGATCAATTTGGCCAAAGTAGCCGCTACTAATACGGCCACGCCAATTTTGGATATTGATGGCAAGACACCTGTTTCACCACGACGCCAAGGAAACGGTGAAATCGACGTTAACGCTGCAATTGAAAACAAAACATATTTGCAAGATGCGGCTGATGAAGATGGCGTGTTTGCCCTCAAGCAAATCAAGAATGGCCAGGCCACATTTAAAGCCAAAGTCACGAATTTGGATACTAAGCAACATGCGTATGCATACAATGATTACGGTGGGGTTTACACGGAAGATGCGGCCTTTGAACAAGATTATATCCAAGGGATCATTAATTCAGGTGCGATGCCTGATCGCGTTGAACAGCCAAACGATGCGTTGATTCCTGGCGCCAAGGTGACGGCTTCAACGCAAACGGTGACTGTGGCGGCTGGTGAGAGCAAGACGATTGAGTTCACATTGAGCTTGCCACAAACAGCTACGCAAGAATTCGTTGAAGGTTTTGTGGCATTGAAGGCTTTGGATGGAGCACATGATTTGATTGCACCTTATATGGGCTATGCTGGTGATTTTGGTAAGGGGAGCCAAACGGTTTCGTCTGCTGAATTTGGTACCTTGGCATTCTTGGACGGGGCTGAAAAAGTGCACACCCCAAATGAAAATGGAGTCATTGCCTTTTCACCGGCCAATCCGGCTTCAAACTTCAGGCAAGCGGGGCTGTATGCAACCAGTAACCATTCAATTGATGAATGTAGCGTTTCGATTGAAGATGCTGATCACAAGCATGTGATTGACGTTGATAAGAGTTATTACCTTCGTAAGGGTGATATCCCGTTTGCAGCCTGGAATGGCCAAACCTATAATCAAGCCACGGGCAAGTATACACGCGCCAAGGATGGTAATTACCATTATGTGGTAAAGACTAAGACACTCTTTCAAACTGAACCAGAAGTGCGTGATGTCGATTTGACGATTGATAGTGTGGCACCAACTGTGTCAAATACGCAAGTTATTCAAATGCCACGTGACAAGGATACGGCTTTGGCGCAAGAATTGTTGGCGGCAGGTAAGATTCAAGACACTGGAGTTTTTGTTGCTGGTCAAATTAATGATGCGGTTGGCTTTGACTCAGTTGTGAACTTAGTCATTGAAACCGAAGAATTTTCATCAACGCGCCAATTGGGTAAGGGCAAGGGTAATAACTTTGTCATCCAATTGCGCAATGGCGAAGATACGTTGATTGAAGGCACCCAGGGTAAGCAAAATATTGCGGTTGGCGTGACTGATAGCGCCGGTAATTATGGTGAAGAAGTTACCACCTTCCAAAGTGGGAGCGGTGTTAATTTCTACAACGCTAAAGACAATGCCATGACACCGTTGGTAGCTGATACACCTGGTTATAATGCGACCACCAACAAGCTGACTTTGTATGGAAGTTATACGCCACAAAACACCGGGGATGAACTGTACGTTGACAATCAAAAAATTACGGTTGATGTAGATGCTGAATTTGCGATTACCGTTGACGCGCCAGCACTTGGAGCTAAACGGAAAGTTTACTTGACGAATACACCATATACTGATGAGGCCGACGCGCTTAACAAGGCAATTGGCTATACCGAATTGTATACAGTGGATTATCAATTGGCGACGACTTTGGATGTCGATCAAAAATTCACAACCAGTGATACCTTGATCTCCTCTAAGAGAGGCACAATTCCGGCAAAGAAAATCGAGGGCACGGTCTATGATCCATCAATTCGCGTGACGGGCCACAGTACGGATGCGAATTGGACGGATTTGGATAATTCATTGACCCAAAATAATTTCACGCGGCAATTTAATACCGCAGATTTTAAAGCCGATGTACCTTTGTATGATGGCTTGAACATGATTGTGGCTACGGCTAACAATACGTATGCTGATTTGGGCTTGATGGTTCAAAAGTATGGAATCTATGCCGTGCACGCCAAGTCTGAACCAGTGCAATTTGATAAGTTAAAGACAAATGTGACGAATCAATACAATGCCGTAACTGCACCAGCTGCGGGGTATGATCAAGCCACTGGTGAATTCACGATTACTGGAATAACGAATGACTTGGACTTAGAAGATTTCATTATTTTTGGTCATTCAAACGATGCCAATGATCCAGCAAACCAAGTAACCGTTAATAGAAATGGAACCTTTACGTACAAATTTGCTATTGATCAAGACGCAACCAAGACATTGCGTTACCGTTATACATTGGGAACTGAAACTTTCAATCGCGATTTGAAAATCAATTTGAGTCAATCTTTGCCAGTTTTGAATTTTGATAATACTGATAAGTGGGTCGAAACTGCTAATGGCTATGAAGTTTGGACTAATCAAGACCAATTTACAGTTTCTGGAACTGCCCAAACGACCAAAGATATTCTCGAAATTGATATTAATGATGCCATTGTCGCGCGCAAAGAATATCTCTATAATGGCGATCGCAATGAAGTTGTGAAATATACCAAGACAATTGATTTGGAAAAGGCCGCTGATGGTACAGCCAAAGATACGATAGTTAAAATCGCGTATGCCGACTATAAGGCAGACGGTCATGCTGAGAACGGCAATGTTGCAAACAAGACGATTACCGTGCACCGGTTGAAGACGACACTTGCTCAACCAAGTGTTAAGCAAGTGGCTGACAAGTGTGGCAAGGTGACTTTGAATGCTACTGCGCCTGTTGACACCACAGTTCAATGGAGTGTGGATGGCAAAACTTGGAATGCCTACAACGAACAAGCCGGCGTAAGTACGAATGCAAATACGACAATTCAATTCAAAGCTGTTGATAAGTATGGCAATAGTTCTGCCATCGTCAAATACGTTGTTAATAATGCCCAACCGATTACGATTGCCAAACCAACTTTGTGCACGCAAAAGCTCACAAAAACTACAGCAACCTTGCTGTTTAATATCGGTAAGCAAACCAAGCCAATGCAACAATTGAAGTTGGAAATTAGTTTGAATAATGGGAAGACTTGGCAAACCCAAAATGCTGCTCAACCAGTAGTTTTGCACAAAACGCAAATCATTTCAGCACGTGTTAAAGCGCAAAATGGGGCAACTAGTGCGGTTGCAACCTGGTATGTTCAATTGGGGCAACATCCCAAGGTGACCAATCTAAAATAAGTAACGCACACACGTTAGCAAAGGATGAAGATTTATGAAAAAAATACAAAAAGGGTTACTGACCTGTGGCTTAGTGACAATTTTGGCCATCAGTGGCTTTGGTGCTTTGCCCGCAATCCAAGCTGATACCGGCGATATTCCGATTGACGCGGCGCACTTCCCGGATGCAACTTTTCGCGAGTGGCTCAAGCAAGGTACGACGGCTGGCGTCGATGGCAGTGGTGACATTTTTCAAAACATTGATACCAATCAAGACGGGGTTTTATCACAAACCGAACGTGATGAAACAGTGACGATGATGGGCTTGACGGCTAAAGAATCAGTTGCTGGGATTGAAAATTTTACGCACCTTAAAAAGATTGACTGCAACCCAAACATAACGGGCCAATACGATTTTTCACACGTATTGAGTTTGGAAAATTTAAAAGTCCCGGCAGATGCTAAAGCAATCACGGTTGGCGCGTTACCCAATTTGCACACTTTAAATGTCGTTAACTACGCGGGAACGCCAGTGGATATTTCACAACTAGCTAATTTGGAACGCTATGTTGGCTGGTATTCTCAAAGCTACGCTGGGCAATTGCGCAAGATTGATTTTTCAGGGAATCCAAAGTTGAAAGAAATTTCATTGATGAATGCACGGGTTCAAGAAGTCAATGTACAAAACAACCCTGAATTAGTTGAGTTCACGGCACCGATCAACGATTTAAAAACCCTTGATCTGTCAAATAACAAGAAGTTACAGTTGATTAATCTGAGTGACAATCCTGAATTAACGGATTTTAAGACTGGCACGTTACCTGAACTCAAAATCATGAACATTTTAGATTTGGCATTGTTCAATTTAGATATGAGTAACTATCCAAAAATTGAAGAATTGTACGCTGCCCGCATTGGGGCGACGGCACTTGATTTTTCGAATAATCCGGCCTTAAAGTACTTGGAATTGCGGGGGAATCATTTGACAACCTTGGATTTGAGTAATCAAACTAAATTGGAGACCTTGATTGCCCAAAACAATCAATTAACCCAAGTTATGTTGCCACGAACAAATACGTTAACTGAAGTTGGTTTAAATGATAACCAATTAACGGGTTTGAATTTGGGTGATGCACCTAAGTTGGTAACGTTAGGCTTGAATCGCAATAAACTGAGCGCCATTACTTTGTCAGCTAATCCGAATTTAGTTAGTTTAGGGGTTGCCAATAACGAATTAATAACACTAAACTTGTCAAACAATCCGTTATTAGTCCATTTGTTGGCAGATAATAACCATTTGACAAA
>JAITQG010000046.1 GCA_031289015.1 Lactobacillaceae bacterium | reverse complement strand
GAGCATTGCTAGCGTAGTGGTGGAAAGAGCGAGGTAGCGGCACCAACGCGGTCTTAGGGAGTTGGTTTTGCGCTTGCGCAAGGCCGAATCCCTTAGACTAGTGGGACCGTGTCGCCCACCTCTACGCTAGCAATGCGGAGCCCTTCCCCAAACCAAACCCAAATACCTTGCCCTGCAAAGGGCAAAAAAACAAAAAAAGGACCAAGGCAAAAACCCAAGTCCCAAGAAAAGCTTATAAAAATTCTTTGATGTTCTTGATTGAAGCCTCACGCCCCAACAACTCCATAACATCACCCAAATTAGGTCCCTCATTAACACGAGAAGTGGCAATCCGAATCGGCATCCACAAATCACGACCCTTAACACCCAACTCATTTTGCACATCCCGAATTGATTGTACAATCGCCGCAGCAGCAAAGACCGGCATCGCTTCCAACTTAGCCAACCAGTTCTCCAAAAGGGGCTTAACGTAATCTTTGTTAATCCACTCCATTGAATCTTCGCCTAATTCGGCCTTAGTCTTCAAATCAAAAAACACCGGCGTCACAAGTGGCACAATGGCCGTCGTGTATGAAATACCATCTTGATGCAAGCTAAAGACTTGGCGTAACCACTCAAGCTTTTCATGCGTCAATTCTTCAGGCTTCACCAAGTCAGCCTTGATCAATTCATTGACCAACTTCAAGAATAACAACCCAGAATCAATCTTCTTGATCCATTGGTTGTTAACCCATTCGAGCTTCTTGTTATCAAACTTAGCGGGCGACTTTGACAACCGCGCTGGATCAAACATCTTAACCAATTGCTTTTGCGTAAAGATTTCATCCTCGCCAACTGGTGACCAGCCCAACAAAGTGATGAAATTCAACATTGCTTCTGGCAAATAACCCAATTCACGATATTGTTCGATGAATTGCAAAACCGTCTCATCACGCTTTGACAACTTCTTACCAGTTTCAGTATTGATGATTAATGACATGTGGCCAAATTCTGGGGCTTCCCATCCAAAGGCTTCATAAATCATCAATTGCTTAGGCGTGTTTGACACGTGATCATCCCCACGCAAAACGTGTGAAATGGCCATCATGTGGTCATCCACAACCACGGCGAAGTTATACGTTGGCATGCCATCAGCTTTTTGAATCACCCAATCGCCACCAACTTGGCTGGCCCCGATTTCAACGTGACCCTTAACGATGTCTTCCCAGGCATAGACCTTTTCAACCGGCACACGGAACCGCACAACCGCTGGCAAGCCTTGTGCTTCAGCTTCAGCTTGGGCCGCCGCAATTTCAGCATCACTCATGTCCGCATATTCGTAAACATAGTGTGGTGCAATCTTGGCCGCAATTTGTTCTTCACGTTCAGCTTCGAGTTGTTCTGATGTCTTGTATGACTTGTATGCCAAACCACGATCCAACAATTCTTGAATCAACGGTTGGTAAATATGCATCCGTTCTGATTGGCGATATGGTCCGTATTCACCAGGTTCGAGTGGTGATTCGTCCCAATCCAAACCAAGCCACTTCAAATTATCCAATTGTGAGTTTTCACCATCGGCAATGTTACGGGCTTGATCAGTGTCTTCAATTCGGATAATGAATTCGCCCCCGAAATGCCGGGCATATAGGTAGTTAAATAGCGCTGTTCGAGCATTCCCAATGTGCAAGTGCCCAGTTGGTGATGGTGCGTAACGAACGCGGATTTTCTTTGCTGCAGTTTCTTCAGTCATCCTGATGAACCTCTTTCTCTTTTAAAAATTCCAATTACTAATTTACGCTCAATCGTCCCCAGTTTCAATGGTCTGGGGTTTTATTGGAGGTAATTACCAAAAATCATCCGGCCAGCATCGGTCTGCAAACTTGAAGTGACTTCCACTTCAACATAAGCTTGCAGATGTTCTTGGCCATCCTCGACCACGACCATCGTGCCATCGTCTAGATAACCAACCGCTTGTGAGCGTTCAGTACCCTTCTTGACCAATTGCACATGCAAATGATCACCGACAACCACACTGGTTCGCAATGCCCCAGCGAGTTCATTGAGGTTGAGGACTTCCACATTTTGAAAACTGGTGACCTTGTTTAAATTATAATCATTGGTCACCAAGATGCCGTTGATGTCTTTGGCTAGTTGAATCAACTTTTCATCGACTTCTTTGATATCATCGTAGTCACCTTCCCACATTTCTAAGGGAATCGATTGAATGTCACGGAGTTCGTTTAAAATATCTAACCCGCGCCGGCCCCGGACGCGCTTTAATGCATCGCCTTCATCAGCGATATATTGTAGCTCATACAAGACAAAATTAGGAACCAACAATGTGCCTTCCACCCAACCAGTTTTCACCAATTGGACAATTCGGCCGTCAATCAAAATATTGGTATCCAAAATTTTGTAGTGATGGTAGTTGGTTTCTTCATCAGTCAAAACATCACTGTTGCTATTGGCCCGCCGCGGCTTGTTAATCCGCGTCCGTAAGCCTTCAAGCGTGACCATCCGGACTAGATCATCAATCCGAGTCGTCCCAATCCGAAAACCAAAGTAGGCAAATAACAACATCACCAACCCAGGCACCACGGCGCTGACAAAGAAATTATTGTGAAATTGTTGTAATGGCAACGTGATTAACACCGCCAAAACCAAGGCAATAATCATACTTAAGCTCCCGACTAGTAAGACTAGTGGAGGTTGTTCATTTAAAAAGGCTTCAATCCGTCGAATTGCGTGATCAACGACCCGCCATAGAGCAAAACTTAGTAGGAAAAAAATAATTGCACCAAGGAGAACATCCGTAATCGGATTGTTCACCCATCGTTGTTTGGAATACCCTAATAAGTCCCACAGTAATGGCAGTAACGTTACAGCAAGAGCGCTGCCCGCAATCACAAACGCGATTTGAATAATTCGTTTACGCATCTTGTGACTCCATTCTGTTTAATTTATCCAAGGGCCTGTTGGACGGCTTCTTGCAATGTCGCCACCGGGATAACTTGGATACCTGTTATTTTAGCATCTTTTTTAATACTATTCTTGGGTACAAACACCCGCTTAAAGCCTAATTTCTTGGCTTCAGCGATGCGATCAGCGACCCGTGGCACCCGCCGAATCTCCCCAGTCAGGCCAATTTCACCAACAAAAGCATCCGTTGATTGCGTCCCCACATCTTTATAACTTGATGCCACGGCAATCGCCACCGCCAAATCAATCGCCGGTTCTTCAAGCTTGACACCACCAGCTGCTCGAATATACGCATCCTGGTTTTGCAATAGCAACCCAGCCCGTTTTTCTAAGACCGCCATCAACAACGTAACCCGATTGCGATCAATTCCAGCCGAAGTCCGTTGCGCATTGCCAAAGACGGTTGGTGTGACTAAGGCTTGCACTTCGACCAAAATTGGCCGCGTCCCTTCCATCGCTACGACAATCGCGGACCCAGAAGCATCATGCAAACGTTCTTCCAAGAACATTTCTGATGGATTCAATACTTCGCGCAACCCTTCTTGCACCATTTCAAAGATTCCCAGTTCATTAGTCGATCCAAAACGGTTTTTGACAGCGCGCAACAAGCGGAAACTACGCTGATTGTCACCTTCAAAGTACAAAACGGTATCAACCATGTGCTCCAAAATCTTTGGTCCGGCAATCGCGCCTTCTTTGGTCACGTGACCGACGATAAAGATAGTAATGCCATTGGTCTTGGCAATCTGAAGTAACTCCGCCGTCGTTTCACGAATTTGAGCGACTGACCCAACGGCTGATTGCACGTCAGGTTGTTGCATCGTTTGAATCGAATCGATGATCACAAATTCAGGCTTTAATTCATCAATGGCCTTGCGAATTTGGCTCATATCCGTTTCTGGGTAAAGGTAGAAGTTGGCGTCATCTTTGACACCCAATCGTTCAGCGCGCAATTTGATTTGCGCCGCGCTTTCTTCACCTGAAACATACAACACCGTTCCATGTGCCGCTAATTGGCCCGACACTTGCAAAAGCAAAGTCGACTTACCAATCCCAGGGTCACCCCCGATCAGCACCATCGAACCAGGTACGACACCGCCACCCAACACGCGATTAAATTCATCTAGTTGGGTTTGAATGCGGGGCACTTCTTCTAAGGAAACTTCTGCCAAGTGTTCCACTTTAGCAATTTGTCCGGCGAGGTTAATACGTGATTTGCGATCCGCCGTTTCAGGCCGAATCACTTCTTCGATTAATGTGCCCCACGAACCACAACTCGAGCAACGGCCCATATAGCGTTGTGAGACATAGCCACAATTCGAACAGACAAATTGTGTCTTTGTTTTCGCCATTTAGTTCACTCCTGTACTACCAAAACCGGCAGTGCGTGCATCTTTAGCATCATTTTCATCATCATCAGTGGTCAAGAAGGGCATGAAAATCCCTTGAGCAATGCGGTCACCCTTTTTAATTTGGACATCACGCAAGCCAAAATTAGACATTTGGACGAAGATTTCGCCTTCATTAGCTGGATTATCAACATAATCGGCATCAATGATTCCAACCCCATTTGGCACAACCAGCCGGCGCTTCAAAGGGTTTGATGAGCGGTTAGCAATCATCAAATATTCCGCTTCCCCCATATAAGCCTTCACCCCAGTCGGGATCAAAACTGGCTTCAAATCTGCATCCGCTGCATCCAAAGCTGCTTCACTACCACTCTTGAACAGGCTGGTGATTGACTTAGCAAAATCAACCTTCCACATCGCTGGGACCACGAAATCTTCAGCAGCCTCAAAATCATACCCGGCCGCGGCCGTTGTTGATCGCTTAGGCAAATTTAAGCCAGCATTTTCGTATCTTTTTACAATCGCAAATCCACGCTTCATCATTCATTCCTCACTTCTAGTTACATATTTTCTAATTATACCGGAAATCCGCGTTCGAAACCGGCCACCGTCTATTGATTATGCCATTCTAAAGCTTGATATTCCGGCGTGCGGAAAAACTTTTCTTTGGCATACTTACAAATCGGGCGGAGTTGCTTGTTTTCTTGCTTGGCTAAGGCCACCACTTCAGCTAATAATTGGCCCGCAATGCCTTGACCACGTAAACCTGGTGAGACATACGTGGCATCAATTGACCACACAGTATCATTTTCAATTGCGGGAAATAAAATTTCCGCATCCATATCACCAGCCGCATTTTCATGGTACAAGCGGCCTGTTTCACGTATAAATTCCATAATTAACTCCTTTTAACGAATCGTGCCAGCAAAATCAGGTAACCATTGTGGGTGCAAGGGCTTGATCATCACTTCGCCATCTTGCGGGTCAGCTACGATATATTTACCCCCGCCTAAATAAATACCGGCGCCAAACGCTTCACCCCGCTTACCCCAAAACAATAAGTCCATCGGCTTAGCTTGGGCCGCTTCAATGGCAATCGTCGCCGCCTCTTGTTGATGGGTCACCAAGGGGAAATTCACCCCAAATGAACGGTTATAGACATATTGAATCAAAGTGCCGGTATCAAAGCCTTCTTCTGGTTCGCGCCCGTCTTTATGGTACGGCACGTGTTGTAAGCTGGCCACCAGCGTCCAAAAATCACTTCGCAAATACGCCATCATCGCATCAAACATTTGGGGCTCAATCCGCTTGCCGGCAAGTTCTGGGGCGACAACCACCTTATTTAATTTAAATAACGTGGTGCCTTGTGGTTCAGTAAAAAACAATTCAGCATCAATTTCGCCAGCTTGATTTTTATGAAAAACGTGGCCTGGTTCAGTTTCAAATTCCATTTTTAATGCCTCCTCGATAAATTTGCGCAACAAAAAAAGCCAAGGATTTAACCTCAGCTTCAAGTATACCAAATTACTTGCTGTGGATGAATTCAACGCCCACATTTTGGACCGTGCGATGGCTATACAAACCATGTCCGGCATTCCCTTCAGCGATGTTGATTGAGCCATCCGGATTGATTGACTCAACGACCGCGACGTGACCATACGTAGCATCCGCACCTTGGTTACCACCAGGGAAGACGATAATTGAACCAGCCTTGGCGTGTGTATCAACGCTAAAGCCTTCACCACGTGCTGAATCAGCCCATTGGTTACCATTGCCCCAGAAACTACCAGCCCATGGCAAAGCCGCTTTAACAAACCAAGTACATTGGCCATACGCATAGCTGTTGTTTTCATCAATGATTTCGGCCGTAAAGTTTTCAAGCCCATCTTCAGGCTTAACTTCAGCGCCTTGAATCTCGCTTGTTTCAACTACATCTGGTGTCAAATCAGGCACGCGAATTTCTTGGCCAACGTGGATCAACTTACCACCATCAGCGACTTCATTCAATTCTAACAACTTGGCCAAATCAGTTTCATGCGCTTGAGCTAAATCATATAATGTATCCCCAGCAGCAACTGTGATAACCTTAGTTTTTTCTTCAACCTTAGTTTCTGCAACGACTTCAGCAGGCTTGACTTCGGCGGGCTTTTCAACCGTCGTTTCTTCATCAAACTTAATTTCACCTTTGATTACTGCCAAGGCAAATTCTGTGTCGTGGCTACGGACTTCTTGCATATCAGCATTAGCGACTACATTTGATGCCACCATCGTTGCCATGATACTTGCCGTAATTAATAACGAATTCTTTAGTGTGAACTTCATTTTTATCTCCCAAAAATTCCTCTTACTTGCGTTTTGCTCAATCAATTTTGAACAATCCCTTAACTACTCTTATTATTGTATAGTTATTATTTTGTGCATTTATGCGCCAGTTATTGTTCTTTCTATGATAGTTTGTTTAGATAATGTGACCACTTCACAAGTTCTTCAAAGCAACTTTGCGTCCTCTTCAAAGACTTTCAAAAAGTAAGCTTTTTCGGACTGCTATCTTCATAAATGTGATTATCCTTATGCAAAAAACGATCACCGGATTTTGTCCAGTGACCGTTTTCATTTACCTTAATGCACTAACTCAGCGTCTGCAACTGGTGTTTCAGTCGCGGCCACCACTTTGATTTCGCCATCACGAACCACTGCTTTGAGATCCTTAACCGTTGGATTATCTAAATAGAAATCAGCAATTTGATCTTCAAGTTGTTCTTGAATGACCCGCCGCAATGGGCGCGCACCCATTGCTGGATTATAGCCCAACTCCACCAATTTTTCTTCGGTTGGCTTGGTAACGTCAAGCGTCAAATCCTTGGCAGCCAAACTCTTTTGCGTGTCAGCCAACATCAAACTCACAATCTCCAACAAATCAGTCTTTGATAGCGCATTGAATTCAACCACGCCATCAAACCGGTTTAAGAATTCAGGCTTGAAATATGGTGCCAAGCGCGCCATTAAATCTTGTTTGTTGTTGCTGTCACTTGCTTCAAAGCCAACTTTTGCACTACTAATCCCCGTCCCGGCATTTGACGTCATAATAATTACCGTGTCTTTAAATGAAACTGTGTGGCCTTGTGCATCCGTCAACCGCCCATCGTCTAAGACTTGCAAGAACATGTTCATGACATCTGGATGCGCCTTTTCAACCTCATCAAGCAAAATCAATGAGTACGGATGACGCCGCACTGCTTCAGTCAATTGACCAGCTTCTTCATAGCCAATATAACCAGCGGGTGCCCCAATCAACTTTGAGACACTATGCTTTTCCATGTACTCAGACATATCAAAGCGAATCATATTCTCAGCGGTCCCAAACAATTCCTTGGCCAGTTGCTTGGCTGTCTCAGTCTTTCCAACCCCAGTCGGTCCAACGAACAAGAAACTACCAATTGGGCGGCCTGACTTGTTAAAGCCGACTCGGTTGCGTCGAATAGCCCGGGCCACTTGTTGGGTCGCAGCATCTTGGCCAATCACATTAGCCGCCAAATTCGCTGCTAATGCTTTGAGTTGCGTCTGCTCAGCGGCTTGCATATCACCGACTGGAATCCCCGTCTTCTCTTCAATGATGTCTTGAATATCTTTGACCGTCACGACTTGGGCATCATCAGTTACCGCACTGGCATTCTTAGCAGCCTCTAATTGTCGCGTTAACAAATCAACTTGGGTCTTCCAATAACCAGCTTTTTCATAATCTTCGCGGTCAATCGCAGCCTGCTTTTCAGTTTCTGCATAATCGAGTTGCTTTTTGACGTGATTAGGGTCTTCAACCTTCAAACTCAGATTCTTACGTGAACCAGTTTCATCGATCAAATCAATCGCCTTATCGGGCAAGAATCGTTCTTGAATGTAGCGATTTGACAACTCAACGGCCGCCACTAGCGCATCATCACTATATTTAACTTTATGATAATCCTCATAGCGACTCTTAATCCCTTGTAAAATCAACAAAGCTTCCTCTGTGGTTGGCTCGTTAACTTGCACAGTTTGGAAGCGCCGAGCCACCGCGGCGTCTTTTTCAACTTGGCGGTACTCATTTAAAGTCGTGGCCCCAACCAATTGGAATTCACCACGGGCCAAGGCTGGTTTTAAAATATTACCCGCATCCATTGAACCTTCACCAGCCGTACCTGCGCCCATAATTTCATGAATTTCATCGATGAACAAAATGACGTCTTCACGCTTTGACACTTCATCCATCAACTTTTGCATCCGCTCTTCAAATTGTCCACGCACACCAGTCCCCTGCACGAGTGAAACAACATCTAAACGAATGACTTCTTTGTGTTGCAATTTAACCGGCACTTCAGCGTTGACAATCGCTTGTGCCAACCCTTCAACAACCGCTGTCTTACCAACCCCGGCTTCCCCAATTAAAACAGGATTATTCTTCGTCCGTCGATTGAGAATTTCAATCACACGTTGGATTTCAGCACTCCGCCCAATAACTGGGTCATATTTACCTTGCCGGGCCAATTCAGTCATATTAATCCCAAATTGTTCTAGTAGTCCGCCTTCATTAGAAGTTTGGACCTCTTGTTGTCGTGCTAATGATTGTTGCTGTGCCGCACGTTGTTGGGCCGCCCGAATTTGTTGTTCACGCCGCACACGTTCAGCATCGGTGCCACCATTTAAGGCACGGAAAATATCATCGAAATCTGCAAATGGATCATACATAGCCATATACTTATCCTCCGTATTACATTTAAATTTTTTATTCAAGTGAACATGCCAATCACTGTTATATCAACCTTGCTCAACTCTACAATGATTATTTTAGCACTCTCTTGGTTAGAGTGCAAGTTTATTGTCGCTTAAATTTTTAGCCAATTTAAAAAGGCGCACGACATGCGTACACCTTTGAAATTCGGCTAATCTCCCCTCCTGCATAAGTTGATCTTATGAAGCTGCGGTTTGAATATTAAACGTCACCGTATCCATATATGAACCGGCATATTTAAAATTATGCGCAGTATCCGTCAATCCAGCGTAGATTGATTGATCTTGCGCGGCAGATTCACCATCAGCGGTAAACACTAATTGGCCACCAGGATTTTTCAATTCACTACCACCGCTCGTCGTGCCAAAGTTATATTCAGCTCCAGTTGTATCACCCGTTGAGGTCAAATGCCATGCTGTTGATGCATTTGAGGTCGCAGTAATATGGATGAAGTGATTATCAAATGGCAACTTAGGATAAGCACTCAACGTAACTAGCCCAGTCCCTACCGTTGTGGCGCTAGGAATCGTGATTTGCGCTGGAATCGTGACGGTATAGCTCGATTGAACTGTATATTCAGTTGTCATTTCCTGAGGCAATAACGAACCTTGCCAAGTATATGTATCCGTATCATTGACATGTGAGCTCATAATTTGTCCCGCTGTATATTCAACACCAGTCCCTTGCTGGACCCACTTATCTGAATTAACAATGTAGTTTTGATTAAACTGCGTACCGATAACCGGATTTTGCAACCCGAGATTACCAACGATGTGACAATTTGGTCCAAGCGTCAACTTCCATAGACTCGTCGTTTGGTCAAACATATTCTCCGCGTATGTCGAATAAATCATCGATGTGTTAAACGAACTCAAATCTAACGTCGTTAAACTACTGCAACCCCAAAACATGGCTTCCATACTAATAACTTTTGATGTATCAAATGACGTCAAATCAATAGTTTCTAAATTCGTGTCACAGTCAAACCATTGCTTCATTTGTGTCGTTTGTGAGGTGTCAAAATTTTCCATCCCTTTAAATTGTTTCAAATTTGGCAGATATGCAAATAATAGAATAGCATCAGGTGCAATTACTTTTTCCGAGCTGGCTCCTGGACTTACAAACACGATTGTTTCAGCAGCCTGCGTTTCAGCTTGATAACTAATATCACTTTGCAATTCTCCCGGTCCAATTGTTAATGTTTTGGTTTCCGAATCGTATGACGTTGGGCTTGTATCAGCACTCGCAATTGATGGCCTTCCATTAATAGATAAATTTGTAAACAAAGTCACTGCTCCAACCATGCCAACGATTAAAACCAACGATCGTATCAGACGCGATTTGAATTTATGTATGTCCATAATGCCTTCCTCCGTATTTTTTATGTGTTCCACTTATTTATAGTCTATCGTCAAAATTTTATATTAATACCCACTAAACACGTACCCCCCCCGAATTTTTCGTGATTTTATGTGCAACGTGCATTTTTGTGGAACAAGCCACAAAAAAAAGGCAAACCCAAAATGAGTTTGTCTTAATCAATAACTTTTAATTTGTTTACTTACGACCCATCAACTTTTGCAAGATTGTTGAGACTGCCCAGATAACGGCAACTCCCAAAATAATCAATCCGAAAGCAAGGTAGTTAACTTCAGTCGTTACAAATGGGTTGCTAGGAATTGGAACAAGCAGACCAATAACAGGCATTACCCCATAAATCAAAACGTAAAGTACGATGAAAATTAACACTAAAATACCAATAAATGTAATTACAGGTGTGTTAACAGACTTTTGTACCTTGTTAAACAATTCTTCGTTACGTCCAGGATTTTTCATGATAAGTTTGCTCCTTTCTTAGTTAGATGACAATTCTTTGTTCATGTCAGTAACATCTTGATCCTTCAATGGATAAATAACCATGATCAAACCAGCTACGATAGACAAAGCAATTGGTACCCAGATGAATGACAATTCGATTGCCCACAAACCGTGTGCACCGATGTGTGAAGCATCCTTGAAGCCATAGTGTGACAAAAGCAAGGCTGGAACGATTCCACCAAGTGCCAAACCGACCTTGAAAGCAAGACCCATTACGGCGTTGATGATTCCAGCGGCACGCTTACCACCAGCATATTCTGAGTAAGTAACGATTTCAGGAACCAATGACCACATGAATCCAGTTGCTGAAGTCAATCCCCATTGTTGCAAGAAACGACCGATGTAACCGAACCAGATGTTGTCTTGATTTCCATGTGACCACAACCACAAGATCAATTGTCCAACAATGAACAATGCCAAGAAAGCCACGAAGAAGCCCTTCTTACCAAAGATTCCACGCAAACGAGGCCACAATACAACCAAGAAGATTCCTGGGATTGAACCGATCAAACCAATTGAAGTCATCCATTCTTGGTGACCGATTGAAGTTTGCATGAAGTATGGCCAAACTGTGTTACCAAAGAACATGAATGTAAAGGCAACCAAGAAGAACCCTGAAAGAATTTGCAAAGCCTTGTTTGACTTCAATTCAACCAAGATATCTGAAACCTTAACAGTTTCTTGGTTTTCGTCAGGCAAAACACGTTCGCGAGTTCCAAAGTATGAAAGCAACAATGCTCCGAATCCAATCAACATGTAGATTCCGTAAACCAAGAACCACTTTGATTGAGCACCAGGTTGTCCGTAGTCACCCAATGGCAACTTAAGACCGAAGAATCCAGTGTCCTTCATTGGTCCACCAACTGCCAATTGAATGAACATTGGGAAGAAAGTGTAAACCAACAAGTTAGCGGTGTTAGCCAACATCATACGTGTAGAAGTCAATTGCGCAATTGATTCACCATCACGAGTCAATGATGCGTTGATTGATCCATAAGGAATGTTAACGAATGAATAAATCAAAGCAGTTGCCAAGTATGAGATCAACGCATAGATGAACTTACCGTTTTGTGAGAATGATGCGGTTGGGAAGAACAACATTGCTGCCAAGATAACCAACGGAACACCAAAGTACACAAGGTAAGGACGGTACTTACCGGCACGTGGGTTGTTTTTGTCAACTGCGGCTCCAACATATGGATCCCAAACAACGTTAATTGAACGAACAATCATGAAAATCAAAGCTCCAGAAGCAGCTGAGATTCCATCAATGTTTGTCATGTAGAACAACAAGTATCCACCGACAGTACCGAAAACCAAGTTTTGGGCAAAGTCACCGAATCCGTAAGACAAACGTTCGCGAAGAGATAGCTTCACGAATTCATCTTTTTGAACATTAGCGTCCATAATATAATAGCTCCTTATATAAATAAAGTGTGAATAGGTTCCATAACGATCCCGACTTATTTTATGTAAGCGGTTTCGTTATTTCATGAATGAGTATATCACAGTTAGTTTTTTCAAGCAACTAACTAAAGGTGTGCAATTTTAGACGTTTTTATGAAGTCCCCCATAAAACGGGTAATTCGAAAATCTACTTAACAAAAGTTAGCAGAATGTTGTATAATATTGTTTGTGAATATATTAACAAAGTTGCTAAAGTCACTTGGGAGGATTTTATAATGAAGGCTGCATTAGTACGACAAACACCAGATGGGTTGCTTGATTTAGTTGATGATTGGACCCCTAAACCACTTGAATTTGGGGAAGTTCTAGTAGATGTTGAATATTGTGGATTGTGTCACACCGATCTGCACGTCGCAAATGGTGATTTCGGGAATCCAAATGAATTAGGAACCCGCAATGGGGCCTTCCGCCGGGTTGTTGGTCACGAAGGTGTTGGCCGGGTCGCAAAACTTGGCGAAGGCACCTCAGACTTCTTAAAACTTGGTGATCGTGTCTCAATTGCTTGGTTTTATGATGCCTGTGGTTCATGTGAATACTGTGTCAGTGGTAACGAAACCTTCTGCCGCAATGTACGGAACTCTGGTTACACGGTTGACGGTGCCATGGCGCAACAAGTTGTTGTTAATGCCAAATATGCGGTGAAAGTGCCTGATGATTTGGACCCAGTTGAAGCCTCATCAATCACTTGTGCTGGGGTCACAATGTATAAGTCATTAAAGGTTGGGGAAACTAAGCCTGGTCAATGGGTTTCTGTACATGGTGCTGGCGGACTTGGTAACTTAGCGGTTCAATACGCCCACAATGTCTTTGGGGCTCATGTGGCCGTTGTTGATGGTAATGAAGATAAGCTTGCCGCTGCCCGTGCTAATGGTGCTGAAGTATTGATCAATCGTAAAACGCCGGGAATTGATGTAGCTGCTGAAATTCAAAAAGTTACTGGCGGTGTGCATAACGCCCAAGTTACAGCGGTTAATGCGGGTTCATTTGATCAAGCAGTTAACGCTTTACGCCCAATGGGTAAATTAGTTGCCGTTGCCCTGCCACAAGGTGACATGGCTCTAAACATTGCTAAAACGGTGTTGGACGGTATCGAAGTTAAGGGTTCACTCGTTGGAACCCGTACCGATTTAGCTGAAGCCTTCCAATTTGGTGCTGAAGGTAAAGTTAAGCCAATTGTGGAAAAAGTCGACTTGCGTGATATTAACGATGTCATCGGGGAAATGAAGGCTGGTAAGATTACTGGCCGTAAAGTGTTTGATTTCACTACATTATAATCAAAAAGGCTGGTGCGTTATCAAAAGGATAACGCACCAGCCTTTTAATGTGTAATGTTGTTTAACCGAGGGCAATTTTTTTGCAAATAATCTAAAATCATACCGCACAAAACCGTTGACAGTGATATAATGAAAGCGCTTGCATTACAATTCAATATTTTAATCACAAGGAGGAATACCCCTATAACTCAATAACACACAAGGATATTACTACTAGTATTGGAGTCGTCAACTCTACACATAAGAACAGGTGAGAAAATGAAAATACATAAATTTAGTCGCAAGTGTGTTAAAGCACTCCTTTTATTGACTGTCGTCGTGATCGGTTCCCTAGCCCCACTAGGTAGTCTGGTACATTCCACTACGCAAACAGTGGTCGCTGCTGATACCACTGACACATCCTTTTTGATTGTCCATTACCATGCTAAAGAAAATAAAAATTGGGATGTCTGGGCATGGGCCGATGGTAATGATGGGCAAGCCTATCAATTCACGGGAACGGATGCGTTTGGTCAATATGTGGTCATCCCCTTCAAAGGTCAAGTTGAAAAAGCCGGCGTAATTATCCGGAACGATACTTGGGTTAAAGATGGTGATAAGGACCGTGAAATCCCCATTAAGCATGGCCGTGGTGAAGTTTGGATCAATGGTGGTAGTGAAGAAAATCTCTTTACCGCACCAACCGGGCAGGAAGCTACTTTCACTAACGCCAAGGTAAATGTGCATTATTTTAACAAGCAAGGCTATTCCGATGCTAAGGTTCAAGCCACTACTCCAAGTGCTACAACCGCCGAGTTTACCGGAACGGATGATTTTGGAAAAGTGGCTAATTTAGACCTGACTAACCAAGAAGCCTTCACTGATGTTAAATTTACGGTTACGCCAAACGGACAAACCTATTCCGTCCACCCAATCCCTGGCGCAACAGCCACCGACGTTTGGATTGCAGCGGGTGATAAAGAAGTTTATTACAATCCATACTTCACCGCTGTCTTTCGCTCAATTAAAGTTGCGTCAATTGACACAATGACTAGTGTGACTGTTAATTTAACCTCTGCTGCCACTTTAGCAGCGATTAAATCAACAACCGACCTAGAGAATGTGGCAATTGATAAAATCACTACGACGGATGCTAAAAACAGTGTCAAGCAATTTGTGATTCACGTTAAGCATCCCCTAGACCTATCAAGGAGCTTAACTTTGCGCACACTGGACTTGACGAAAAAAGTTACCATCGGAGCAGCCATTCGCACGGCGGCATTCGATAAGGAATACGCTTATGGTGGTCAATTAGGTGCGCTGTATCAAAAGGCGGCCACGACCTTTAAAGTCTGGGCGCCAACGGCAACTCAAGTAAAGCTGGTAACCTATAAAACAAATGATGCAAAAGCCCCCGTCGCCAAAACCTTACAAATGAAAAAAGAGGTCAAAGGCGTTTGGTCAATTAAACTAACTGGTAATCAAGCTGGCTTAGCGTATACATATCAACTCGCCTTTACGGATGGTAAAGTCAATACGTCGGTGGATCCATACGCCAAAGCTGCCACGCTGAACGGTGATCGCTCGGTAGTTGAAGATGTAGCTAAAATCACCCCAAAGAATTTCAAGCGCATGGAACCGTTCACTAGTCCCGTGGATGCCGTAATCTATGAAGCCCATGTTCGCGACTTTTCAATTAATAGTAATTCAGGCATCAAAGATAAAGGTAAGTTCTTAGGCTTAATCCAAGCTGGCACTAAAACGCCAAGTGGGCAAGCAACTGGAATCGATTATCTCAAACAATTAGGCATTACCCATGTGGAGTTGTTACCGATTTTTGATTATGCTTCCGTTGATGAAAGCAGTACGGCGCCTCAATATAACTGGGGCTATGATCCAAAGAATTATGATGTGCCCGAGGGTTCATATGCAACGAACGCCAAGGATCCCACTAACCGCATTCTTGAATTAAAGCAAACCATTAAAGGCATGCATGACAAGGGCTTGCGGGTCATTATGGACGTCGTTTATAACCACGTTTCATCCGCTGCTGATAGTCCCTTTGAAAAGACTGTGCCTGGTTATTACTTCCGTTATAATTCTGATGGTTCAATGGCCAATGGATCTGGCTGTGGTAATGATACCGCCAGTGAACGTGTCATGATGCGTAAATACATCCTCGATAGCGTCAAATATTGGGCGACCAATTATCATTTGGATGGCTTCCGCTTCGATCTTATGGGTAATATTGATGTTGAAACCATGCGAGAAGTCCGCGCCGAGCTAAACAAAATTGATAAGTCAATCATCGTCATTGGCGAAGGCTGGGATTTGGATACACCATTACCAAGCAGTGAAAAATCAACGCAAGATAACGCGGCTAAATTGCCTGGCATCGCCTTTTTCAACGATACGTTCCGTGATGCCGTCAAAGGAAGTGTCTTTGATGGTCCCGCCGGTGCCTTCGTGAGTGGTCTCGGGAATACATTTGACCTCGGTAAAGCCATTCTAGGTAACGACAAATCAAGTAATTATTTGGCACCAACCCAGTCAGTTAATTATGTTGAAGCCCATGACAATCTTACGTTGTTTGATAAGTTATCACAGACCAATCCAACTGATACACCAGCAGTCCGTGAACAACGTGATACTTTGGCTACATCATTTGTCCTCTTCTCCCAGGGAATTCCATTTATGCAAGCGGGACAAGAATTCTTACGGACTAAGGGCGGCAATGATAATTCGTATAATGCGCCCGATAGTGTCAATGCGATTGATTGGAATCGCATCACCCAACAAAAGCAAGCCGTGAATTTTGTTAAGGCTGGCTTGAAATTACGCGCTAGTGAACCTTTATTCAGACTGACTAGTGCGGCGGCTGTAGCCAAGCATATGAAGGTCACGGCTCAACAAAACAATGTGATTGCCTATGAGTTAAGTGATCCGGCCCGTGGCGTGCATTATGTCGCTGTGTTCAACGGTACTTCAAAGGCTTTGAACTATACGGCCACAAACATGACCGGTTATAAAGCCATTTTCTCAAACACTGATTTACCAAGTTCAAACACAGTTAAAAGTCTGCAAATGGTCATTTACAAAAAGACCACTAAACCAATTAAGGCTAAAAAAACCACTAAGTACTCAAAAGGCAATTTGTTATTTGAGATCTTACCAGCAGTTGCGGTCCTGATTATCGGGACAGTCATCTGGCAAATTAAAAAACATTAAAATCAGCACAAAAGGTTAGGCCAAAACAATGGTCTAACCTTTTTTAAGCTTATCTGGAATCCAGTCGCGTAAGTATGTGGTTTATTTTTTTTGTGTCATGCTCGCCCAGTGGTATAATTAATTATTCAAAATTTGATAACGCTTGTACCGGAACCCGCACAGCCTTATCAACCGAAAGGAACCTAACTGCTATGACCGAAACCCGTTCGCCGGTCAGCCGGCAAATCCTCATGGCGATTGTCGCCACAGGGATTTTGACGTTCACGGGAATTTTGACTGAAACCTCAATGAATGTCACCTTCCCAGACCTCATGCAAGTTTTCAACATCTCTATCGGGACAGTACAATGGCTGACAACCGCCTACCTACTCACCGTTTCATTGGTGATGACCATCTCGCCGTACCTAAAAACTATCTTCACCCCACGCAATATTTTTTTCATCGCTTTAGCATTTTTTACCGTGGGTGATTTGATTGCCGTTTTCTCGCCGAACTTTGCGTTACTCTTAATCGGGCGCATCATCCAAGGCATTGGTACTGGTGTCATTACCCCGCTCGTCTTTAATATCATCTTAGAGAACGTCCCCTTGGCATTAATCGGGCAGTACATGGGCTTTGGAACTATGATTTTATCACTAGCGCCCGCATTTGGCCCCGTCTTTGGTGGCGTGGTCGCCTATACGATTCACTGGCGCGCCATTTTCTGGCTAGTCCTGCCTGTCGCCCTAATCTCACTAATTCTTGGCTTCAAAAGCATTCCAACAACGGCACCGACACCAAGTGCCAAAGCGTTTGATTACAGCCGTTTTACTTTACTCGCAATCGCCTTCACATCGTTTTTGTTCGCCTTAAACACGCTTGAACACGGCACGGTCGGCATTGTCATGCTTGGTAGTTTTGCCATCGCAATCATCGCCTTTACGTTGTTCATTTGGCGCTCAAAAGTCAGCCAAAAAATGTTTTTGAATATTGGGATCATTAAAAACAAGGCCTTGATGTTTAGTTTGCTGGCCTACTCGATCTTCCAGTTTAGTAACCTTGCTGTGAACTTCATGGTGCCAACCTACATCCAGTTAGTGCTCGGCTCAACTACCATGGTTGCGGGGCTAGCCTTGATGCCTGGTAGTTTGTTAGGCGCCCTACTTAACCCAGTCTATGGGCGCATCTTCGACCAAAAAGGGCCCAAGTTGCCTTTGCTAACTGGTAACACCGCCTTCGTGCTGGTGCTACTCGGTTTTGCAATCATCGCCCAAAACATGACCGTCTTAATGATGACCATTTTGTACGCCCTCTTAACGCTTGGTCGAAACCTGGCGTTTGGTAATTCGATGGCCACCGGCTTGTCAGAAATCGGGCCCGAAGATCGCCCTGATGGGAACGCAATTTATAACACTTCACAACAATTTGCCGGTGCAATCGGGACGACGGTCGCTTCATTATTCATGAAGGTTGACCCATCGTCTACAGTTAGCACCGCCAAACAAACCGCTATAGGCAGTCAACACTCATTGATTTTCTTAGTCGTTTTAGGTTTGTTAAATTTCGTTTTCTTTGGTCAAGTCTTCAAGAATTTGCACCGTGTAAAATCATAAATTTAAAAGACACCATACAAAAAAGCTCGTGAATGAAAAATTTCACGAGCTTTTATATTGACTTAGATTCGCTTTTTATAAAAATAGATGAGCTGTAAAAGCAAGCGATAATAGTAAACTTACAAGCGCTGTTTTGAGACTAAAGATATATATGTTTTTTCATAAATGGCCTTTATTTCTTACTTTTTTTAGAAAATAATTTTGACCCTAAATACACACCTGAGAAAGCACCTAACGTAATCCACCATTTAAAATGATAATTAAACAACTTGGCTAATATAAAGGATAACAACAAACCGATGAGCAGCCCAACTATGAATTTAACGATTTCCTTCATTTTCATATCTAAAAATTAATCCTTCCATTCTCGGGCACCTTGCCATATTAGATTCAAATGACTGTTTCAAACCTTTGATCAAATAACGACTACTAAGCTTTATTAAACCACTATATAATCAACTGGTTTATATATTTTCTTACAATCCAATTACAAACCAAATACTAAAATCCGCTTTACAGGTTACTTTGTGTAGTTGTTAAACGGTCCATCCATTTGTTGCCTCTACTCTCACAACCGAAATAAGCAGCTATCCCAATTTCATAATTCGTTTACTAAATCCGACATAACAGAGCTGGCCACATTGCGACAGACTACACCGTAAAAAAAACTCCCAGCAACTTAGCAGAACTAAGTCACTGAAAGTTTCAAATCAGACAATCAAGAAATAATGTTTTACCTTGATTCCTTAATGTACAACGTGGAATGTTAGGTTGACATCGTGGACCAAGCCAGTGTCGGCCTTGTGGTAGGTAACCACAACATCTTTATCAGTTGGCACGTTGAGGTTCTTAATGTTGATTTCCCACTCGTTTACATGATTCACCTTGTCAATTTGGGTCACGTGCGGAGAAACTCCCGCATCAACATATGCTCCTGGCACATTGACGGTCCCCTTAGGAATCTTATTAACGGCCGCAGCTTGGGTAGCATAGCGATCTGTCAGTGCGCCTGAGAAGATATCTAACCCATGTTCTTGATGGCGCAAGACCAAGGTCACTGAGTACAAGTGTTCACCCCGCACCTTAATCGTGTCTGGTGCAGTCACTTGAATCGCCGTATAATCGCTAAGATTTCGATTGTCGGCAATCCCACCTTGCATTGCAAAGTAATTCACTGGCACTGGCAACCCAGGTAGCGGTGGGCGTGGCACAATTGCAGTTGAAGCTGCTGGAGCTTGCCCCATTGGTGTAACATTTTCAACAATAATCCCCATGGTTAGGGCGGCGACTGCTGCGGTAATCGTTGCTATAATCTTCTTGATAGTCATGATATTCACCCTTTTCCTTTTTTTGTCTGATTTGTTTATTTCGTTTCTATACTTAATATTTTAGGCGCATTTTTTAAAAAGTGCGGTTTTGTTTCGAATTCGGGTCCGAATTGATAAATAGTAAGCAAAATTGCACGAAAAGTCAGCTTTTAAGGCAAATTGCCCCAATATTCGAAAAGTTTGTGAAAGACATTACAAACAAAAACCACAAACTAGAAAGTCTGTGGTTGCTTATTTATTATTCCATCCCCTCAGCAGCCTTAATCCCAGCTGCCAAGCCATCAAGATTTTGATCATGGCCTCTAAAAGCCGCATCATTAATCGGCAAGTGCAAATCAAAATCATCAAAGATTTGATAAACACCCTCCAAGTCACCAGTCACACAGTCCAGCAAATGGCCACCAAATTCGTGATCATCTGACAAGAAGTGCAAATGCCAACCAGCCGCCGTTACGCCTTCATACAAAGCTGGTGAAAAGAAACCAACCAATGTACCTACAACCTGCTCGCGTTCAAACTCAGGTTGATTAGCTGCAATCTCGGCTAGGGTCGGATACGGTGGCTTAGAACCTGGTGCAATCCGCACTTTGACGTATGGAAATGTGCCATGTAGCTTGAATGAAGCAAAGACATTCTTCATGCCATGTTCCATCGCAAACTCATTTAAGCCTTGCCCATTAGTTGCCCCTAATTGCATTGGTACAGCGTTTTCTTTGATGAAAGTCATGGTCGTAAACGGCATTGTAGTAGCTAAATCAGTGATGTGATTAATTTTTCCAGATGGTTCCGCTTGATACACTTCACCATCCAAAACAATCACTTCGCCATTGATGCCTTCAAGCGTCCCAATGCCGGTATCGCCATGTTTTAAAACTTCTTGAAACGTGATGGTGCCACCAAGTACGCCTTCCATCAACATTCCTAAAGTACCGTGTTGAAATACTGTGGTCATGTTAACCCTCGATTATCCTTCTGATTCGACCAATTGGCTGGCCAAATCGATGTTGTGTGAATAATCCACTGGAATATCCACCACAACTGGTCCGTCAGTCGCAAATGCTTCGTCCAAGACCGCGTTCAATTGATCCGCAGATTCAACCCGCAAGCCCTTGGCACCCATTGATTCAGCAAATTTCACGATATCAATGTCTGAAATCTTGACCCCAGCGTGGCGGCCATATTTCTTTTCTTCTTGGAACTTAACCATGTCATAATAGGCGCTGTCATTCCAGACCAACGTCACAACGTTTAACTTCAATTCAACGGCCGTGGCTAATTCGACCCCGGAGAAGAAGAAGCCGCCATCACCAGCAACGGCCACCGCCTTTGATTCTGGTCGAACCAAAGCCGCCGCCATCGCCCATGGCAACCCAACACCAAGCGTTTGCATCCCGTTTGATAACAAGAAGTGCCGTGGCTTATATGAACGGAAGTGGCGCGCCATCCAGATATAGTGTGAACCAATATCATTGGCGACCGTCATATCGTCAGTCACGTGGGCTTGCAACGCCTTGATGATATTCAAGGGGTGGTTCAAGCCAGGTGCTGCTTCAAAATCAGGTTCGTCAGATTGATTTAATTCCTTTTTAAACTTAGTCAAGATTTTGATGGTGTCCATTGACAAAGCATATCCCGCCACAGCAGCTTGCAAATTACGCAAAGTTTCAGCCAAATTACCAATTAATTGACGCTCTGGGGCAAAATTATTGTCGATTTGGGCAGCAGCAGTATCTATGGCAATGATCCGCAATTCGTTTTCCGCATTCCAGTTACGAGGTTCGTATTCAATCGCATCATACCCCAATGTGATGACCAAATCAGATTGCTTCAACAAGCGATCCCCCACTTGATTACGGAACAAACCGATGCGACCAAAGAAGGTATCCATTTCCAATTCACGTGAAATAACACCAGCGCCTTGGAACGTTTCCACAACTGGCAACATCGTTTGATGCAACAAAGTTTGCAAAGCGTGCACCGTTGCGGCATCTGACCCACGTTGGCCAACCAAAATAACTGGCAATTTTGCTTGCTTGATTTGCGCGGCTAACCAAGTCACATCTTCACTCGCAGCAGACCCCATCCGTGGCGCGGCAGTTGCTGGTAAGGCATGTGCATCATCAGCCATTGGCGCATCGTCAACGTCTTGGGGAATCGAAATAAATGAAGCGCCTTGCTTACCATCTTGGGCGGCCACAAAGGCGTTTGAGATGATTTCTGACAAATTATTTTCGTCTTGCACTTCAACTGAGTACTTTGTTAATGGCTCAAACAATGGCACTGACTTAGTTGATTGGTGGGTCAACCGATACAAGTCCTTGCGGGGTACTTGGCCACCAAAAGCGATAACTGGATCACCTTCAGCTGTAGCCGTCATCAAGCCAGTGGCCAAATTACCAACCCCAGGTCCAGACGTGGCAATGACAACCCCTGGCTTACCAGTGATGCGCGCCATACCTTGAGCGATGAACGCCGCATTTTGTTCGTGGCGGGTGATGATCATTTTAGGAACTTTAACCCCAGGTTCAGGATTTTCCAACTTATCAAACAACCGATCAATCTTGGCACCTGGTACCCCCAGCACAAAATCAACATCATGATTATTTAATGAGTCAACAATAATATCAGCCCCAAATTTTTGTTTATCAGTCATGTCACACTCCTATTTTTTAACTTATATTTATTTTTTAAATTAACGAATATCTTTATTATAAACCAAAGAGGCCTGCTTTAAGTGTAAAAGTGACTTTACGAGGCGGCCTCTTGTTGTGCTTTGAGTTGTTAGGGCTTAATAATTTTCTAAATTGATATTTTGAAAGACAGTAGTTGGCACAAATTCAATAATTTTTTGCGTATCCTTACAGACTTCTGCCCATAATTGCGTATAGATTGACACTTGATCATTTTGTGGCATATTAAGTTACCTCATAAATTTTATTTGATTGCGCTCCTTAATTATGCCCCAAGACACCGGCGAATTTATTTTTGTAGCATATATTCCCCTAACTATTCAACTGTTTAACGCCGCGCTTTTTTTCGAATCTGATATGGTGTGTCAGCATATTGTTCTTTGAAAATTTTCATCCCTAATTTGGTGTTTGTGACCCCGTTTTGTTGAAAAATTTCATTTATTGGAAATTCCGTATCAATCAAATCCTGATAGATATGTTTTAAGCGAATTTGATACAGGTAACGTGTCAAAGACATCCCCGCCTGCTGTTTAAAGAGCCGGCTCAAATAATCCGGGTGGTAATGAAATTCTGCGGCCAAACTTTGGACGGTGAGTGGTTGGGCATAGGCTTGATGAATATAGGCCAACAGGTTTTTGAGTCGACTGGTTTCTTTGATGGTTGCAGTCGGTAGTTTATGCGCATAATTCGTGATAATAAAAAATAGGGCATTTAACATTTGGCCATTGAAGCGCAATAAATAACCCGGCGCTTTTTGCAAATAAACCGCCGTCATATCACGTAATAATTCAACAATTGTATAGTATGCATGCGTTAATTCATCATTTTGCGGATTTGGGATAGTAAACCGCAACGCCTCGCTATTGGGCCAATAACGTTCAATCAGAGTGGTGGGGATTTGCAAGACCAATGAACGATTGATTTCATTCGTAGTTGAGTGAATGATGCCAGAGCCGACCACGATAAACTCATTTTCATGGAGTTCAAAGGCTTGGTTTTCAAATCTAAAGGTGACTGTCCCGCTTAACACTAAGACAATCTCTAAATGATTATGCCAATGCAACGACTTGAAGCCAGCTTGTTCTTCGGACACAAAAACCCGCACGCCGACATCAGCATTGTCAGTAATTATTTCGTGTTTTAAATCAGCCTGTTGAATCATCACTGTTTCCTTGTAATGTTTTCTTTAATTATCCCATATTATTGAGCCCCGTGTCGGCTTTTGATGACCATACAAAAAACCTCCACCTAAGTGAAGGTTTTGCGCAAGTAATATTATGCCTTGATTAATCGCCAAATTGGCAAACTCAAAAAGTCATAGGTTTCTGCTTGCCATTGGCCATTTTCGCCAATTTCAAGCACTCGGCCATCCAGCACGTGTTCCCACTTACCAGCTGGCAAATAATAATCAACTTCACCAGATTCAGTCATGACTGGGGCCACCAAAATTTCTGCCCCTAGCATGTATTGACGATCCAAGGTTGCAGTATTCGCATCTGCTGGGAACTCCATAAACATTGGCCGTTGCAATGGGATACCAGCTTCAACTGACGCTTTGGCTTGGCCATAAATATATGGCATCAAGTCCATTTTCAACTTTGAAAACTTGCGGGTAACTTCGACGGCTTCTTCATCAAACAACCACGGTACCCGATATTGAATGTTCCCATGATAACGTGAATGACTCGATAGCAACCCAAATTGTGTCCAACGCTTATAAATCGCCGGGCTCGCATTTTCTTCAAAGCCCCCGATATCATGACTCCAAAATGTGAAGCCCGATGATAAGAAGCTCAAACCGCCACGCAAGGTGTCCGCCATTGAATGGAATTGGCTCAAATTATCACCACCCCAATGCACCGGGAATTGTTGGCCGCCCACTGTGGCTGAACGCGCAAACACGACCGCATCATCCTCACCACGGACTTCCTTCAACAACGAATACACAGCTTCGTTATAGCGATGCGTGTAATAATTGTGCTCACCCGCTGGATTATTGCCGTTGTGATACACGGCATCATGCATCGGAATCCGCTCACCAAAGTCAGTCTTGAAACAATCCACGCCCATGTCCAACAAATTCCGCAACAAGCCTTGATACCATGCAACGGCCGCTGGATTTGTGAAATCAATATAGGCCAAGCCGGGTTGCCACAAATCCCATTGCCACACATTGCCATCGGTTTGCTTGATAAAGTAGCCCTTTTCCTTACCGATTTTAAACAATGGCGACTTTTGTGAAATATATGGATTAATCCAGACACAAACCTTCAAGCCTTTATCATGCAAACGTTGCATCAAGCCCGCTGGGTCAGGGAATTGCTCCTTGTCCCACTCGAAATTACACCATTCAAAGCCCTTCATCCAAAAACAATCAAAATGGAAAACTGAGAGCGGAATATCACGTTCAAACATCCCATCAATAAACTTCATCACGGTGTCTTCTGAATAATCAGTCGTAAATGATGTTGATAACCAAAGACCAAACGTCCATTCTGGTGGCAAAACAGACCCACCAGTTAGCTTGTTAAACTTCCCAACCACGGCCTTGGGTGAATCACCGGCAATGATGTAGTATTCCAAAGATTCGCCGCGTGTTGAAAAACTCACGCGATCAACGACTTCGTTGGCCACTTCAAAGCTCGTGGGTTGGCTTTCATTGACAAAGACCCCATAATACGCTCCGGCTTGCCCAGCCACACATGGCTTGCCTGCCAGATAAAACGGCATCGCTTTATAACTTTGCTCAGACCCCGTGCCACCATCCATGTTAATCGTGTCGATAGATTGCCCATTTTTAACAAAGGCCCCAAAGCGCTCCCCAAACCCATACACGTTTGTGCCCGGCAACAGGCTAAGTTGTTCGCGCATATAGTGATCAGCACGTTGGACACTACCTTGTGGCCCCAGATGCTGTGCTCCAATGACTGTGTTAGGATGCATCACTTTGCCTAATTCATGCCCTGTTAAATCATCAATTGAGGCTTGGGCTTTGTACTCAGAACCAGTAATGCGCTTGCCACGATAATTAAAATCTAAATTAAAGGCGGTATGCAAACTAACGGCAATTTCTAATTCCCCACTTTTAAGCGTCGCCACGTCTTCATCAATTGCGATTTGTGGCGTAGTCGTTTGGGTTGTTAAGGCATATAAAGGGGTCTTGTCATCATGATCAAAGTGCGTAATTTGCACGCCGATAATGTCTGGCGCTGGGGTGCTCACCGTGATGGTTGAATTCCCAACGTCTAACATGTCACTTCGCGAGTTAATACGTTGATAACTACCAAAAACTTGCAACGCATCACTTGGCAAATCTGTATCAGACTGTGCTAACTTTTGCGCGTCAAAAACTTCCACCGGTGAATTGATAATATATTCATCGCGCCCTAACCAATATCCATTACTAAATTTCATTATTTCACTCCCAACTATTCTGCAATTTCTGCGATTTCAGCCGCGTGTTTTTCATCCAAATCGGCAATCATTTGTGGTTCTAATTTGTCAATGTTGTTAAATAACAACGCCACAGCTGACAACGCATACCCAATGAATGGAATCCAGATGAAACCAAATGTAATCGCTGTGAGTGCTGAATCTGGTTGCACACCACTAGCCCCTGAAACATAATGTCCAGCGGCTAATATGGCAGCTAAGATCATGCCACCAATTCCCATTCCTAATTTTGCTGAAAATGATGAGAAAGAGGTCACAAAGCCTTCCGCCCGAATGCCGTTTTTCCATTCACCAAAGTCAACTGCATCTGATAGCATTACGGCAATCAAAGCGCCGGTCAACCCGTAGCTGATGTAGTACAGGATAATCCCAATCAAAATAACTGGGACGTTCCCACCCATTTTATCGGCGAAATACAAAATAATTTGTGACAATGCCGTCCCAACCATGCCTAACAACATACAATTGCGCTTACCGATTTTACCGGCTACAAATGGCACCAAGGCAGTTGAAAAGAGCGTGATGAAGGTTGCTGCCAAAGTCAAAGATCCTAGCGCTTCATTGTGCAAGTTGTACTTAAAATAATATGGTAATGAACTTGACCGTACGGCAAACCCACCCCAGTAAATAAAGTTAATGAAGATAATAATCGCCCATGGGTAGTTACCCTTCAAGGCTTTCACGGATTCGCGCATGGGAATAGCACGTTGTGAGTCTTTGGTAATCACCCGTTCTTTTGTCCCAGCAAACGCAATTAGGAGGCACGCTGCGGTGATAATCGCCAGCGTAACGGCCCAAATAAACCAACCAACTGGCGAGTTTGTGCTCTTACCATCCGTATTACCAAATATCTTGCCCAAGATTGCAACAGCTGGTAGGGTCAATGGCAAGAAGATGGCGCCCCCACAGTTACCAAAGAATTGGCGAATCGTTGACAAAGTAACCCGCTCCTTGGGATTACTCGTCAAGGCTGGCAAAATTGACGTCACCGGGATGTTGATGGCCGAGTACAAAACTTTGGCCCCGATGTAGGCGACATAAATCCAAATAATTTTCCCTGTTTGACTAAATGGTGGTGCAGTAAAACACATCACACAAAAGATCGCAAAGGGCACTGAAAACCAGAGCCAATACGGTCGTGACTTGCCCCAACGGGTGTGGGTCCGGTCAATAAATTGGCCCCAAATCAAACCATCAATCGAATCGATAATGGCCGTCAAAGCAAATAATCCGGTGACGGCCGCTGCAGCCACACCGAGCGTATCCGTACAAAAGACCAAAAAGTAAGTCCCGACAATTTGAAAAATCGTATTACAACCAAAGTCAGAAAGCGCATAGGCAACACGTTCTTTTAACCCAACTTGATTGGTATTTTTAGCAACATTATCCATTTTAACAACCACCTTAATTTATTGTTTTATCGCGTGTAAACGATTACATTTTTTATTATCTTGGGTTTTATCATTTTATACAATCAATAATAGTTTGGTAGTAAGCATCACCCCTATTAAATGTCAGATATATACCCATTTTGAAATAATCTAAAAAACCATTCACGGCTGTCAACAAACGTGAATGGTAGCTGAATGCTTATTTATTTTGGCGTAAATAGGTGTTCACAGCCTGCCACACGTCATGAGCAAATGGATCGACAAGCGTTTTAGTCCGTTGCGTTAAGAAAGCATCATCAATTTCTTCGCCATTAATCGCAGTTGAAGTCCCAATGGCAATGCTAATTTCATACTGTTTATTGGTATGTACCGTTGTATACCCCATTTGCCGAATGTCTTCATGGTTATTGGCTGGATCAGCGTCATCATCAGCAAGACACCAATCACCCCAGCCACTTTTGGTTGCAAGCCCTGGTATATTTGCCAAGCCAAAGTGCCCATAGCCAGTTTTATCCCCGATTTGACTCATCAGTGTGCGCACATATTGGGCTGGTTGATCTTGTAAGCGTTGTAACCCGATCATGAAAGTTGCTTGATCTTTTAAGGTCCATTGCGTCAAGCCAGTGTATTCAAGGTCAATACTTGTGGCAGCATCACCACATTGCCGTAAAACTTGATTAGTCAACGTTTGCAATAATGGCCGTTGTCCCATTGCATTTTTTGGTTCAATGGAATTAGCCAAGGCTGTGTTGGCATCGTTATTTGATTGTGTAATCGACAAGCGCGCTAAATCGTAATTTTGAGGTGTGGGATGCAACCGTAATGCCGCGATGGCAATGGGCACCTTTGATGTCGACCACGCATACCCACCAACCCACTGGCCCACATTGGCGGTGGTTACTGATGGCTGATTAAAACCACGGGTCTGCAATTGCACAGCCACGCCAAATTCATCGCCAGTTTTTCTTTGATATGTTGCTACGACTGGTTCTAAAGCAGTAGTCAGCGTCTTGGGTTGACAGCTAGTTGCAGTAGCTGACTGGCCAACTACCAACGTGCTAGTTATAAGTGCTAAAGTGAATACGGTAATTCTTGTTATTTTATTATGCATAGTTTACTCCTTGCTTTGATTTTAACTAGCCTTTTTGAAGATTTTGTAACTACGCATCATATGCAACTAATTATTAATACCGCTGTAATAAACTCCATTTATTTATTTACCTTTGCGTACTGTAAAGGTAAACTTAGGGTAATAAATTTGAAAAGGCAGGTTTCTATCATGGCAAACACAATGCAAGCAATCGTGACTACCACAAATGCTAAGCAACCATTAACGCTCAGTGAAGTTCCTATGCCAACTTTGGCGGCTAACGATATTTTGGTCAGGCTAAATGCCGCTTCAGTTAATCCAGTTGATCAAAAACAACGCCAAGGAGCCGTCGCCAATGCCACGCCAAAGATTTTAGGCTTTGACGGGGCCGGTGAAGTCACGGCCGTCGGTGTCGATGTTACAAAGTTTAAAATCGGCGACAAAGTCTTCTACGCCGGCGAATTAGGTCGTACCGGATCAAATGCGCAATTCCAAGCCGTCCGCGAAGAACTCGCCGCCTTTGTCCCTGAAAGCATCTCTTTGACTAAAGCCGCTGCCGTGCCATTAACTTTCTTGACGGCCTATGAAATTTTAATTGATAAATTCCACCTCACCCCCGTGGCCAATTCCGCCAGTGGCAAAACCATTTTAATCATCAATGGTGCTGGTGGTGTGGGTTCAGCCATGATTCAATTGGCTAAATGGTTAGGTCTCACGGTTATCGCCAGCTCATCCCGGCCAGAAACGATTAAGTGGGTCCAAGACCTAGGTGCTGACTATACCGTCAACCACTACGCTGATTATCCGGCTGAGATTAAGGATTTGGGCTTTGACACCGTGCCCTATGTCGCCGTGCTCAACTCAATCGATACGCATTTAGCACGAGCCGCTCAAATCGTGAGTCCATTCGGGCACATCGGTATGATTGTTGAACCTTCTGCTGAGTTACCAATTGGTGGGCTCTTAAAAAGCAAAGCCGTATCTCTCGACTGGGAATTCATGTTTGCAAAAGCTGCCAATAATTTTGACGTCGCAAGCCAAGGCACCGCGCTCGCTCTAGCTGCTAAATTAATTGACACTGGCCACTACCAATCACCTCTGACCGTGACCAACTATGGCATGACTGTTGAAACCATCTTTGCCAGCCAAGAAATCGTCGGCGCTGGTAAAGTGATGGGCAAACTTGTTATTGAATATTAATTGAAAAAGGCCTGGCAATTTGCAACAGGCCTTTTAGTTTCATGTGCGTCATTATGAAGCGGCCGTTTCAATCGTAAACGTCACCGTGTCCGTATACAAACCAGCATACTTGAAGTCATCTAGGCTTCCAGCTAATTTGGCAAAAATTGGCTGTGGCGGTGTTGTTTCTTCGCCGTTAGCTTCAAACACGATTTCAGCTCCGTCGTTAATTTCAGTGCCGCCATCGGTTGTACCAAAATTATATGCTGCCCCCGTTGGATCCGCAGTCGTCGTCAAATGCCAAGGATTAGCAACATTATTTGAATGCGCTGAAATATGAATAAACCGATCATCAAATGGCAACTTAGGGTAATCACTTAACGTAACCATGCCCGTGCCCGCCGTTGTTGCATCCGGAATCGTGACCTCTGCAGGAATCGTAACCATATAGCTGGCTTGAATCGTGTATTCCACGCTCGTATCGCCTAAATTACCTTGCCAGACATATGTGCCAGCTAAATGATTGGCCATCACTTCAGTCGCTGTATATTCTACCCCGGTGGGATTCAAATCAGTTCCACCTGTCACGTAGAGCCAATTTGGCGAGCTGACTTTAAGAGTCTGCTTAAATGGGGTGCCAACAATTGGGTCAGCTAAATCTGTGGAATCACTAAATGCTGCATTAGGCCCAAGCACTAGCTTCCACATCGCCGTTGTTTGATTAAACATGTGTGCCATATTATTAATTTTAGTTGTATCAAACGAACTTAAATCTAACGTTGTTAAACTAGTACACCCAGAAAACATTTCGGCTGTGTATTGGAGATTTGGTGTGTTAAACGAGCTTAAATTGACGCTGGTTAAACTGGCACAATGCAAAAACATCTCATACATCGTGTTAACTTTCGTGGTATTAAAGGCGCTTAAATCCAACACTGTTAAATTACGACAAAGCGCAAACATCTCCCACATAGTCGTCACATTTTCGGTATTAAAATTACTGAGATTAATTGTTTTTAAATTTAGGCACCTATTAAACATCCCACTCATTATCGTCACATTTGTCGTATCAAAACTGCGTAAATCAAGCGTTGTTAAGCCTGAACACAAATAAAACATCCCTGACATTGTCGTGACATTCCTTGTGTCAAAATGGCTTAAGTCCACCGATGTTAAATTCTCACACTTATAAAACATAAACTCCATGGTCTCAGCGTTGGTAGTTTCAAAGTTTTGCAAGCCTTCAAATTTTTTGACCTGCATATAACCAAACAAACACGAACTATCAGCTGGGGCTTTAACTTTTTGTAAACTGGTTTCAGCACTGACAAACACCACCGTTTCAGCTTCACTTACATTTTCCAAATTCCAAAAATCATGTTGTAAATCGCCCGGCTCAACGGTTAATGTTTTTGTTTCTTCATCATATTCCATCTCACATGGGGCAGCACTGGCGATGGTTGGTCCGCCAGTCAAGGACATATTGGTAAACAGTGTGATTGCACCAACCACTGCCATCACTAGCAGGAATGCTCGCACCAAGCGATGGCCGTTATTATGTATTTTCATCGTACTAACCACCTTAAACTATGTAGACTTTTACTATCATCTATAGTGTAGATGTAGACTTTGTTTAAATGCACATGAAAACATTAAACGGTTCCGGCTTTTTCATGAATTTATGAGCATTATACGACATTAGGGAGAAGTGCCCACAAAAAAACTCGCACCTGATCAAGATGCGAGTTTTTTAATGTAAGAAGTTATTACTTAGCAACAACTTGCTTACCCTTGTAAGTACCATCAGTAGCTACGTGGTGATTACGAACGTAGACACCATTTTCGTTCATGTGGATAGTAGGAGTCTTTAAACCACCTTGACCACCACGACGTGAACGCTTTGCATTTTTTGAAGTTTTACGTGCAGGAACTGCCATAATTTCATCCTCCCTCACACCACCAGGTCCGATAAAAGGAGGCAGTGTTATTTAATAATCGATTATTTTTTTCAACTGTTCTAATTTACATGATTTTGGCGCACTTGTCAATTAAATTTACCATTCTCGCTGTAAATTTCTTTACCCCACTGACTTTTTGTCATAGATATGCTAAGGTAATTGATGGACAGATGGGACTGTTCATAGGGGGAATAATTATGGTATTACTAGAGGAATATATCGAGGCCTATTTGTCGACGATTAAGTATTTGGATGATGTCGTGTCAGAACCGGCCGCGGAGTTTGATTTATCGTTTGAACAATATCTAATCATGCACAAAGTGGCAAATGGTCACAACGTAACATTGAGCGATATTGTCGATGAGCGCCAAGTTACCCGCGCGGCCATTTCGCGGCAAATTAAGATGTTGGTCAAAAAAGAATACGTGACCCAAGAAATTGACCCAATTGATCGGCGTCGCTTATTCTTGCGCTTGACGGATGCTGGATATGCAGTCGAAGCGATTGTGGCTGAACGGGTAGAAACTAAATTTAATCAATGGATGGACTCATTTGGTGAGCGCCAAGCCCGTTATATCTTGGGCTGTATCAATCAATTTGATGCCGCTGTCGTTTCAAAAACGCGAGCAAATCTACGGGTCGTTCGCAAATAATTGCACCGCGCATAGGTCTTTTGAAAAATATTGAAAATAAAAGCTTGGTTGTGTATACTAATTAAGGTAAACATTGGGTATTAGCCAAGTGGTAAGGCAATGGTTTCTGATACCATTATGCGCTGGTTCGAACCCAGCATACCCAGTTAATGCACTAAACCCGGCTATCGATTGCTCGATAGCCGGGTTTATTTTTTTTTATTAAATTTCTTGTTCAAAATCAGTTGGCTTGTACAAACGAACAAACTTGGTCATCACAAAATCAATCAGGAAACTAACTGCAATCGGCACGACGAAGAACACAATCAAGGCAGTAACTGGATTAATATAATTTGTTATGAAGGCCTTATCAGCTGGATCTTTCACAAATGACTGAATTGGAGTAACCATCCCTATCCAACCAAATCCGGCTGACGTAGGGGTTCCTTGGGCGTTAAAAATTGCCACAGGAATGGCACTGATCCCTGAACTAATCAAAAAGGCAATCATCATTTGTGGCTTATGGAAGACAGATGGCATCATCCCCTTCATTGCTCCTAAGAAGATGGCTAGTGACGTTCCCTTTTTGTTAACCTTCAATGAATTGATCAACAAGATAACTGTAGTGGCAATGACACCAACTCCGGCAGCCCCAGAACCTAAGCCACTCAATGAAATCGCCAAAGCAATTCCAACCGTTGAAACTGGCGTGATAATAATAACTGAGAAGGCCATGGCAATCAAAATCGACATCGGCAGTGGTTGTAATTCTGTGAACTTTTGGACTAATAGCCCAATCCAAGTTGTGACATCCCCAACATAAGGAGCAATCAACCGACCCAATAGGCCAACGCCACCACCAACGACAATCGGACTGAAAATAATTGCAACTGCACCAAAGCCAAACAAGTATTTAGCAATTAACCACGTTGCCAAGACGGCTAATGCTGAGACAATCATCGCGTTAATCACATCGCCGGCCCCAGCGGCCAAATAGACTTGACCGGCAACGGCTGATTTAACGCCAGTAATGGGATTTACCCAGCCAGCTGGTGCCACGGCCCACTTAATCGAGCCAGAAGCGGCCCCTACAGCGATACCGACCACCCCAACGTCAATTGGCTTCATCTTGAATTGCAAAGCCACAGCGACCCCAATCAGGAGCGGAATGAATGATTGGAACAAAACCAAAATTGCATTTAAATCTGAGGCCCAATTAACCACCCCAGGTTGAATGAAAATTCGCAAAATATATTTAAGTACCGCAGATGGCAAAACACCAATCAAAATTCCTTGTGCTGACCCGCTTAAGACCTTAAAGAAAAAATCCTTTAGATTAATTTTTGTATTCCCATCAAAATAATGTTGCACTGCATCCATGTTATTATACTCCCTTCGAAAGCAGCCTTTAGTAACCGCTTACATTGTGTTTTAAAGAAAATGACCCAGAACAAAGTAAGGGTCATATTTATTTGTTAACTAGTATTTAACCACGTTTTGTGGCGTTTCACCCTTTGAAAAAGCTAAAGCGGCATCAAATGATTGACGAACCATTTCACGCACGGCATGGGTTGTGTAGAACGCCGTGTGTGGTGTTACGTATACATTGTCACGTTGCAATAGGTTTTCCAAACGTGCATCAGGGAATTCCTTATCACGCCAGTCTTCATTAAATACGCCAACTTCGCCTTCATAAGTGTCCATGACAAAGCCAGCTAGCTTACCAGCATCCAAAGCAGCAATCACCGCATCCGTATCAACCAACGGACCACGTGATACATTAACTAAGACTGCATCATCTTTCATATTAGCGATGGCAGCGGCATTAATCATGTGATCGTTCTTACCAGGGAAGTGTGGCACATGCAAAGAAATGACATCGGATTGGGCGTATAATTCATCCAAGGTGTCAACATAGTAACCTTGTTCTTCAAGCGCAGGATTACGGAACACGTCGTAAGCAATAACTTTGGCCCCAAAGCCCTCCATGATTTGCATGAAGACTTGGCCGATGTGCCCCGTGCCGATAACCCCAACTACTTGATCGCGGACTTCACGGCGAATAGTTGGCTCCCACCGTAAATCGCGCGTCGCAATCTTGTTTTGCATGACCCGCGCTTGACTCAACAAGGCTGCAACTTGAATCGCCGCATGTTCAGCAATCGCATTTGGTGAGTACACTGGCACGTTTGAGATATTAAAGCCAAATTCACGTGCGGCATTAAAATCAATATTATCAGTTCCAACATTACGCAATGCTAAGGTCTTAACCCCACCTTGCGCCAAAATCGCCAACGTCTCACGCGTATAATCCAATTGTTGATAGACAACAGCAGCATCAAATCCGGCAGCTAGTGGCGCTGTTGTGGCATCTAGCAATTTACCCGTATATTCAACATCAATGTCTGTGTGCTCGTTTTTCCATGCTGAAACATAAGGTATTTCATCATCTCGAATTCCATATGCAAAAATTTTCATGATTTGTTTCCCCATTCATCTCTATTAGCGACTGTTCATTTTCATCCAATTATCCATTATAGCGGATGTTTGTGAAAAATTCAACAAAGTGGTCAAGAAAACTTCAACAATCCTTCATAATTCAAAATGGTTTATTTTAGACTGGGATGTTTGAAGCCGGTGTCTCGCCTTGCATGTACAATAAGCCATTGTCTAATGACTTGGTGACCATTTCTTCAACGGCTTTATCAGTATAAAAAGCACTGTGTGGCGTCACCAAGATATCTTGGCGCTCCAACATGGCGGCTAACCGCGCATCTGGGAAAGGCCGATCCCGCCAATCAGCATTAAACACGCCAGTTTCAGCTTCATAAGCATCCAAGGCAAAGGCGGCTAACTTACCACTATCTAACGCTGCCAAGACAGCATTAGTATCCACCAAATTACCACGTGATACGTTAACTAAGACCGCCCGATCCTTCATCAGCGCAATGGTGTCAGCATTAATCATCCGATCATTAGCGGGTACGCCTGGTACGTGTAATGAAATAACATCTGCTTGCCGATAGAGTTCTTCCAGCGAATCCACGTACAAACCTTGCGTTTCAATATCAGCATTGCGATACAAATCATAGGCCACAACCTTAGCGCCAAAGCCTTGGAGAATTTGAATCACCACGCGTCCAATATTACCGGTCCCAATGACCCCAACGGTTTGCATGCGGAGTTCGCGCCCGATGGTTGGCGCCCAACGTAAATCATGCGTCAAAATGCGGGCATCCACCACCTTTGCTTGCCGCAATGAACGCAAAATTTGCATCACGGCATGTTCGGCAATGGCATTTGGTGAATAACTAGGCACATTTGAAATTTTGAACCCATATTTACGAGCGGCGTCAAAATCAATGTTATCCGTCCCCACATTTTTAGTCGTGATAATGTTGATCCCATAACTACTTAATTCAGCGATAATCTCAGCGGTCACAGGCATTAACATGGTATTGATGACGTCAGCCCCCTTAGCCCGGGCAACGTTGTCTAGAGTTAGGATTTCAGAGGTGTATTCGACTTCAACCTCAGGGTGTTGTTTAGCCCAGTTGTCAAAGTACTCAATTTCATCATCACGTACAAAATATGCAAAAATTTTCATAGTCGGCTCCTCAAATGGTTTATTAAGTAATACTTCAATACTTAAAAGACATCTAGCTCGAAAATTTCGAATTAGATGTCTTGGTAATTACTTCTTTTCTTTGGCAGATGTAAACACTTGGTCAATCAAACCGTATTCAAGTGACTCTTGGGCATCCAACCAATAATCACGTTCAATATCAGCATTAACCTTTTCCAAATCTTGGCCAGTATTATCAGCCAAAACCTTGGCTAAACGGGTCCGTGTTTTGAAAATTTGTTCATAAGCAATCTTCATTTCAGTTTCTTGCCCTTGCGTTCCACCCATTGGTTGGTGAATCAAGAATTCTGAATTAGGCAACATGAATCGCTTGCCCTTAGCTCCAGAAGAAGCCAAAATTGAAGCCATTGAAGCCGCCAAACCAACAACAATGGTTTGCACATCAGCGTTGATAAAGTTCATTGTGTCATAAATTGACATCCCGGCAATGACTTCTCCACCTGGTGAGTCAATGTACATATAGATGTCCTTATCAGGATCTTGGGCGTCCAAGAACAACAATTGGGCCTTGATCGTGGCTGCCATGCCTGATTCGATTGGTCCCGTCAACATAATGATGCGGTCAATCAACAAACGTGAGTAAATATCGTATGAACGCTCACCACGAGCTGATTGTTCAATAACGTATGGAATTGGATTCATGATTTCAATTTCCTCCTGAAATTATCAATTGCTTTATTTTAACATTTATTGCGTTGCCTTCAAAACTAAAAATTCTTTGGCAACGATTTACCATCCCGCAAATCGTCAGCTAACTGGGATATTTTCCGCAGCCGATGATTAACACCAGATTTTGAAATTTCACCTGAACGCACGTATTGCCCTAATTCAGATAACGGATCATCACGATGGGCTAGGCGAATTTCAGCGATTTCGCGCAGTTTAACTGGTAGTCGATTCAACCCAATTTCTTCTTCCAAAAAGGCGATATCATCAACTTGTTTTTGACTGGCGGTCACCGTTTTGTCGATGTTAGCATTTTCAGCATTCACTAACCGATTAACTGAATTACGCATATCCCGCATAATGCGGATATCTTCAAACTTCAACATTGCCACGGTCGCACCCATCAAGTTAAGTAGATCAACAATGTTTTCGGCTTCCTTGAGATAGACAATATAGCCAGAGCGGCGTTCGACAACTTTAGCTTTAAGGTCAAGCTCCAACATGAATTCGGCCAGTTGATGCGCTTGTTCTTCATAAAGCGAATAAATCTCTAGATGATACTGACTGGTTTCAGGATTATTCACTGAGCCAGCCGCTAAGAAAGCCCCGCGCAGATACGAACGCAGCATCCCCTCATCTTGAATCCATTTTTTTGAAACAGTTGACGTAATTTCAAAATCTTCAAAAATGTGCAAATCATTTAAAAGCTGATCAGCGCCTTGCATAATGCGCACGACATAAATATTGTTTTTCTTCAACTTCATCTGGCGCCGGACACTAATTTCGGCAGGCACATCAAAGAATTTTTGCAGTAACGTAATGATTCGACGGGCAGTGGCCGCATTTTCAGTTTGCACATTGAGTGTCCAGTGCATGTTGCTTAACCCAAGCGACCCATTCATCCGTAGCAGCGCAGATAATTCAGCTTTAGCATTATTAGGTTTGCTAACGTCTAACATCGTTAATTCTTTTTTTACATCACTTGCAAACGACATTTTGCGACCTCCTTTCCCAGTATCATTTTATTAATTAACGTCATTATTATTGGCAATTTGCATCAATAATTCAGCCACAACATTGCCATCATGAAAGGCGCCATCATCACGCAATTCTAGTAAGTCACCAATAATTGGCACGGCCCCTTGTGCGCTGACTTCATCTGGATCAGACGCGACTTGATAAGACAGCTCATTCCAGTGCTTCCAGTCGATATAATCTTCAGGCACGATGCCACGATTCATGATTACCGCGTCCACAATCTGCGTATTGGCATGATCGTTGATAACACGCAAATGGTCACCGTCAGAAAAGCTTTCGGTCTCACCCTTTTGCGTCATGATGTTAGCAATATAGACCACTTTAGCACGGGTGGCGCGCAAAGCTGCCGCCACATTTGGGACGACCACATTGGGCAAGATACTAGTATACAAACTACCAGGGCCTAACACCACCACATCCGCATCTAAAATAGCGTCCACCACTTCTTTTGAAGCACGTGGCTCAGCATTAACATTGGACGATGTGACCCAGACTTCTTCAATCCGTTTATGGGCGGCCGTGATTTCAGCTTCACCACACATCGTTGTCCCATCACTAAAGCGTGCATGTAATTCAAGTGGTTCATTAACGACCGGATAAACATGCCCCTTGATTTTCATTAATTTTGACAAATATTGAATTGCAGGGAAGATGCCACCCTCTTTTTCAGCGACACCTGCGATAAATAAATTCCCCAGCGCATGGCCCGTTAAAAATTCATCGCCTTCTTTAAATCGATATTGAAAAATATCAGTAAAATCTTGATCCAGCCCTGATAATTCGGCCATCACATTCCGAATATCCCCAGGCGGGACCATCTTTAAATAATCACGCAATTTACCAGATGAACCACCATCATCAGCAACGGTAATAATCGCCGTCAAATCAACCTCAAATCGCTTGAGCCCGCGTAAAATCACGGGTTGACCTGAGCCGCCGCCAATGACGACGATTTTCTTTTGGTCTTGGATTGGAAAAGCTTTGGTCATATGCTCATACCATTATCCTTTCGCCGATTCATATCGCGATGATATTCATCAACTTGCCACCCTTGGGCAACTAAGACTTGGGCTAGTCGATGCGCATACGCGACCGAACGATGTTGCCCCCCGGTACAGCCAAAGGCAATGGTCAAAGAACTTTTGCCCTCTTCTTGATACCGCGGTGCTGACCAAGTAATCATTTGTTCAACCATATCATAATAAGTCTGCGCACCCTCGGTCTGCCACACGAAATCTTGCACCTGCTGATCCATCCCAGTCAACTCACGTAAGCTGTGGTCATAATACGGATTTTTCAAGAACCGCACATCAAACACCAAATCCACATCCAACGGCACGCCATATTTAAAGCCAAAACTCATCACATTGAGCTTGAACAAACTATCCTTAGCACTTTGATTACCATATTCGGCAATCAAATATTGGCGTAACTCACGCGGCCCAAAACTACTCGTGTCCACCACATTTTTTGCCAAGGTTGCGACCCCTTGCAACAAGCGGCGTTCCTCGTGAATATCTTCGAGCGTCCCACGACCACCAGACAACGGATGGTGCCGGCGGGTTTCTTTATACCGGGCAACTAAATCTCCGTCAGTCGCGTCCAAGAACACCAAGCTTAAATTATATGAGCCATCATTGGCATCCAACATCGTTTGCCAAACTCCGGCTAAATCATCAAAAAAAGGAGCCGCCCGCAAATCGATTACGACCGCCGCATTTTGTTGTTGATCATGTTCTTGCACCGTTGCCCAAAAAGCCGGCAACATTTTTGGTGGCAAGTTGTCGGTGGTAAAATAATTTAAATCTTCAAAGGCGCGCATGGCGACAGTTTTACCAGCGCCAGACATTCCCGTAATAACAACTAATTCCGGCTTCTCCATTTGATACACCTCGTAAGTATTAATATTTAAATTATACCATTACAAAGCCTATCAAGGGACGCCTTAAAATTGGTCATGATTCCCATAATCTGACCGATAGACCCCATTGTTGCCGGCCGTTTTGCCAATATCACCCAACGCCTTGATGATTTCTAATTCAGCATCTGCAAAAGCCAGACGTTTGGTAAAGCCCGTGAAATATAAATAATTCACTAAGCGATTAATTAACGGCGCTGGGTCTTTGACTTTGTCCAACTTTTTATACACTTTTAACAACACCCCCAAGATGTCGTTATACTCACCATCAGCATGCTGATTTACGAGGTTGTATAAGGCATACACTAAACGTTTAGCCTGTGTGTTCTTTTCCATTACGCTATCCCCCATTCCCTCTCTAACAATATTTTAAAACACGCAAAAAAACATGGCTAGTAATTCACTAGTCATGTTTTTCGAATTATTTTAAAAAATTAACCTTGGTAATAATCACGTGTTTCTGAAGCTTCAAAAGTATATGAACCGTCAGCCAACTTCTTATCGCCCAATTCCTTGTAATCGAAGAAATCGAATTCAGCAGTTGAGTCGTAACCTGAGTAATCGACTGCAGCCAAACCAACGTAGGCCCCAGTGAAGAACCCACCGTATTCGCGTACAACGTAATCATCTGACAAAACAGCTGCATCCAATTGGATACCAGTTTCAATCCAGTTAGTGCCGTCGAATGAATACAAGTAAGTGTAAGATTCCTTACGATTTTCTGACTTGAACCATACGTATTCAGTACCATCAGGAATTACCGGTGCATCATCCTTGAAGTATGAAGTGTATGAACCGTTACGCAAACCACCCTTATTCTCGCCAACTTCGATCACGTTTTGACCTTCGTCATTCTTAGTGATGAAGATAAATGACCAGTGAGAATGGTTGTAGTAGTTAGTCAATCCAGCCATAGCTTGGTATGAGTATGGGTTGAACTTAACCTTAGTTTCAGCATCGAAGTAGAAGGCTTGCCAACGACGCGCGATCAATGACAAATCAAATGTGTTAGCCAATGAACCTTGACCAATCAAAGTCAACTTACCGTCACCAGTCTTACCCATCTTTTCAGTGAATGGCACACGCAATGTGTTCCAGTTCAAATCCAACTTAGCATCTGTAAATTCATCATGTTGTGAATGATCAGCAGGGGCTTCAGTCAAGATAGCGTCCTTAGGTGCGTCAACATAAGTTTGTCCACCATGGCCACCTTCAACACGTGGCCAACCTTCGTCATCCCAATAAACCTTTTGGATAGCAGTTTCACGACCCAAAGTTGACCATCCACGTGGATCAGTAGCTGATTCAGTCGCATGGTTCCAAGGACGACCAGTCAATGATGCATAGTACCATTCTCCACCAGGAGTTGATACCAAGGCACCGTGACCTTGCTTTTGCAAATATGACTTAGGGGTGTCGAAGTTAGTCAAGAATGGTCCATCAGGTTCAGTCTCAAATGACAATTCATCCAAGCTCTTTGAACGAGCAACAACTTCTTGGTGCGTAAAGATAGTTCCACCTTCAGCAGCGAATAAGTAGTAATCACCATTGATCTTGTACAAGTGAGGTCCTTCAACCAACTTAACTTCAGTACCTTCCCAGATAGTACGGGCAGTTTCTGGCTTCAACTTCATAGTTGTTGTATCAAATTCAGTCAAAGTGATTCCGTCAAATGGGTGGTGGTATTCACGGTGATCCCAAGTTTGTTGAACCAAGTACTTGCGACCATCTTCATCATGGAACAATGAAGCGTCAAAGCCCACACCGTTAACAGCGATAGGATCTGACCAAGGACCAGTGATATTATCAGCAGTCGTCAAGTAGTTCTTCATGTCTTTGAATGAACCATCAGTAATCTTAACGTCGGTAAAGATCAACCAGAACTTACCATCCGCATAAGACAAGTCTGGGGCCCAGATTCCACCAGAAGAAGGATTTCCCTTCATGTCCAACAAAGTCGTCGTATCCAAAACATTGGTTACCAAGTTCCAGTTAACCATGTCCTTTGAGGCGTGGATACGCACACCAGGGAACCATTCAAAAGTAGATGTTGCGATATAATACGTGTCTTCAACTCGGATGATTGATGGATCTGAGTTAAATCCAGGCAAAACGGGATTTTGAATCTTCATGTTAGCAAACTCCTCTAAATGTGTATTAAAAGTAATGGAATGAAACCGATTTCATTCGATGCATTTATTATAATGCAGTTAGTTGTTTTAATCAACCAACTTCATTTAAAGTTCTTTTCTTTATTTTTATTTGGGTTCTTTTTAGTTTGTGTGTATCCTTGAACCCACCAAACCAAAACACTTTTGCCCTGAAAAGGGCAAAAAAAGACCAACCAATTAAAGTCAGTCCATAAAAATCAGTTATTTCATTGTTGAAACCACATCCAAGAACCACCGCTCAAAGAATTCAGCATCAACATCAACCCCAACTTGAGCATTAGTCCGCCCCTCAGACCAACGATTCTGAATATCAGCCACTGTAGCACCAGCAGCCGGCCCCTCAGTAACAACATCGATTTGATAAGTTTTTAAAGTCGTCGCCTCTGGATGCAATAGATAGAAAATCGTATTAACATCATGCATCGGCTTCCCACCAGCCTCCACATCATTGTAAGCATTTAGTAACCCATTAAGCATTTTACCCGACTCATTTAACGTAGCCAGCTTATCCATAGCAGGAGCGGAGATCAGAGCTTTGAGCGTGACATCCAACCCAATCATGACAATTGGTACGCCAGCTTCAAACACAATTTTGGCTGCATCTGGATCTGTAAATACATTGAACTCAGCAACTGAGGAAACATTGCCACCACTAATTGACCCGCCCATCAAAACAAACCGCTCGATTTTAGTTTTAATTTCTGGGTGCAAAATCAGTAATTGTGCAATGTTAGTATATGACCCCGTGGCCACAATCGTCATTGGTTGCTCAGCTGCAGTGAGTGTATCAAATATCGCTGTAACCGCATCTCTGGTATCAAAGTCTGTCGTGACGGCTGGAAAATCATACCCAGGCATCCCCGACTCACCATGAATATTAGCAGCATCCTTAAAGACTTTTTTGAGCGGTGCCTTGGCTCCAATGGCCACGGGAATTTCCGTTCGGTCAAAAAACTCAAGTAATTTCAATTCATTCAATGATGTTTTATCGACTGAAACATTTCCAGCCACCGCCGTGAATAATTTAATATCTAGTTCTGGGCTATGCAAGGCAACCGCAATGGCTGCTGCATCATCAATGCCTGGATCCATGTCCATAATAATTGGTAATGCCATTTTATCCCCCTTTAATCTGCTAAAATCGATGCGGTAAAGTCCATAAAGTCACGCGTATAGCGTTCTTCATCAACATCAATGGCCGCACGTGAGAAGGTCGGATCTAACAACTTTTCATTATCGCCGATGGTCCGGCCGTAATCACCTGATGACTTTGACAAGGTCACTTGCATATTCAAATCCAAGAACGTGCAATATGTTGGGTCAATCGCAACGCCTACCGCTAGCGGGTCATGTAGCGCAGCCCCACGATGATCAATCCCCAAGCGATCATAGGCTTCGATATAGTAATCAAAAATGTCGGCGTAAATGGCACCCTTCTTTGAACCTAAGTGCCGCCATTGTTGCGTTTCCTTTTTTGATAATAACGTCCGCAACGTTACATCCAAGCCCACCATGGTCAAATTTTCTTGATGCTTGAAGACATAATCAGCGGCTTCTGGGTCTTGGTTGATATTGGCCTCAGTCACGGCCGTCACATTGCCTCGAACCGTGAGTGCGCCACCCATGAGCGTCACATCCCCAATTTGATGGGCAATACTTGGTTCAATCGTCAATGCCGCCGCTAAGTTGGTTAGGGGCCCCGTTGGTACGATAATCAAATCGCTCGTATATTCTTTGGCCGCTTGAATAATAAAGTCGACCCCAGACATGGTTTCAGCTTGACGAGGGGATTGCTCAAGTTCCACATTTCCAACCCCGTTGTCACCATGAATCTCTTTGGAAATTGGCATAACTTCAAAGCTATCCGTCATCGATGAGTGACCCAAGCCCACGTAAACTGGCACATCATCTTGGCCCAGTAAGTGCAACAAATCCAACGCATTTTGGGTCGTCACTTCAATGGTGTTATTTCCATAACTAGAGACAATCCCAATCAAATCAACACGCGGATCAGCTACTGCTAGTGCCAAGGCTAAAGCGTCATCAACGCCAGTATCCAAATCCAAAATCATTTTCTTTTGTGCCATATTTTTCACCTATATTTCTTGTTATTTAAATTAATCTATACTTCAGTTTACCATGCAAATAGACCAGCCATCGATGCAGTTAAGAGTGAAACCAAAATTCCTGATACCATCATCAATGGGACGTGCTTTGAAATATAATCGGACTTGTCCTTGGTAACCAAACCCTTGAAAGCACCAATAATCATACCCAACGTTCCAAAATTAGCAAATGAAGTCAAGAACGTTGTCAAGACTGCCCGGGCGTGGGCTGAAGCAAACATGCCTGTTTCACCCATAACCGCCTTAGAAACTTCGCCCATGACCACAAATTCGTTGGTCACCAACTTGGTTCCCATGAATTGTGCGATTTCAAACGCATGTGCTGGGTTAAAGCCAAGCAACCAAGCAAATGGGAACATGATTACGCCCAAAATGTTTTGGAGGGTCAACCAGTGGAAGCCCGTCAAACCAAAGATGCCGTTAATCAACGCAGCCAAAGCCACAAAGGCAACCACGTTTGCAACGATGATCAACACCAACTTACCAGCGCCCAAGATTGAATCACCCAAGAATGAGAAAAAGGGCTCGCGCTTTGGTGTAACGACGCCATTTTCATCCGTTGCCTCATAAGTTTCGGTCGCTGAATTAATAGTTGCCACAGTATCTTCTTCTGGCGTGACATGCACTGGGTTTAAAATAGCCGCCATGATAATTGCTGACAAAATATTCAATGGTACAGCAGTGATGACATATTGGCCAGGCATCATTTGCGTGTATGCCCCCAAAATTGAAGCGGTCACACATGACATTGACATCAAGGCAAGCGTCAAAGTTCGTTGGGCACTCATGGTATCTAATTGTGCCTTTGAAACGGCCAAAACTTCTGTATTGCCCAAGAACATCATTTCAACTGAGAAGAAAGCTTCAAACTTTGGTTGCCCCGTCACGATTGACAAGCCCTTTCCAATCCACTTGATAACCCAAGGCAAAAAGCCAATGTAAGTCAAAATATCAAACAATGGCACGATCAACAAGATTGGCAAGAGCGCCGACGTGATGAAGTTCATCGATTGGGCCGTCCCACCAAAGTCTGCGGTTACCCAATTTGGCAAGGCAAACACAATCCCCTGATAAGCAATGTTGACAATCCAATTAAAGCCGTTTGCGGCAGCTTGCACCGCATCACGTCCGATGCTAAAGCTGACAAAGAACCATGCCAAGAACAATTGCAAAGCTAATACAATCCCAACAGAGCGCCAGTTAATGTGCTTTTTGTCCTTTGAAAATAAAAATGCAACCCCAATAAAAACAAAAATACCAATAATATTGACCGCTAACAACATAGCCATACTCCTCCTGTGTACGATACGATACGAAAAATTCATTTTAGTAAAACGTTTTATCAACATAACCAATATACACAATTTATAAGTAAATGTAAACGGTTACATTGATTAATTTTCTTTAAGGATACTAAAAAGACTGATTTCTAGCAGAAACCAGCCCTTAGATTTATATTAATTTGATAATCAAAATCCCACCGACCATCAAAATGACCCCAATAATTTGCGCAATATGCACGGCGGCCTTGATTGAACCAAACAACCCAAATTTTTGAACGAACAGCGACCCAAACATCACCCCAATAATCGGTAAGGCCACCGTCAAGCCTGGCCCCAAGACCGGAATCATGATCGTCATGAAGAGCACGTAAAACGACCCTAAGGCGCCCCCGACCCAGCCCCACCAATACTTGGCAGCGGGCAGGACTAATCTAAAGGCATGGCGTTCTCGCACTAACATTACACTAGCTACGACTGCCAGCCCAACAATAAAGGCAATCAAAGTTGCTTGATACGTAGAATGCAACACCACCCCCAAGTGGCCATTCAACGTGGTTTGCAAGGTGGTTGCCACCCCAGCAATGAACCCAAAAATTCGCCAGGCTAACCTACCATTAACGACCGGCGCCGCTTTTTGTAGCATTGGACGTTGGTTTAAAGTCGGTACAACCACGGCAATGACCATGCCACCCACCAAAATTAAGAGCCCAAGCATGCGTGTAACCGTCAAAGGAATTGCCGTCACTTCTAGCCAACCAAATGATTCGATGACAATGCTTGAAAAAATCATCCCTAAGGTTGGTAGCATGACTGTTTCCACTGCCCCAATCTTTGGAAACAAAATAATGATAGCGGTAATGTAAATCGCCCCGCATAGCCCACCTAGCCAAAACCAAACCGGCATATTTGTTTGCATCGCAGCCTCAATATTTTCCAAGAGGCCTCCACCGGTTACCAAGACGATGACACCCAAAATTGCCACCCCGATTACATAGCCAAACAAACTAGCTACCAAAGGGGATTTTACTAACGCCGAAAATTTGGCATTAATCGGATTTTGGGCCGCGAGCATTAATCCCGCAAATAAACCTAATACAATCATGATTTTCTCCGTAAAAGTCGCGATAAAGCTTTAACCCTTGCCTTATCGCAATGTGGTGCAGTTTACTGTTGTGCGTTTGCGGCTTCAACATCAGCTAAGGTCGGAATTGATGAAATCGCCCCGGCCTCAGACACGGCTAACGAACTAGCCCGCGTAGCTAACATAATGGCTTCAACCAGGTTTTGATTGTCCAAAGCCAAGTGTGCGGCCAACGTCCCGATGAACGTATCCCCAGCGGCCGTCGTATCAACTGCTTGCACCTTAAAGATTGGGCAAACCCCTACTTGGCCGGCCACATCATAATACACGCCATCTTCACCCAATGTGATAATGGCATCCCCAACCCCTTTATCACGCAAAGACTGCATGACATCGACGAGTTCTGCCGCATCCGTGGTAGCGGGCAAATGTGCCAATGCTGCCGCTTCTGTTTCATTAGGCACCACCAAGTCCGTTTCAGCCAATAACGCGGCATCGACGTGATCGGTGACTGGGGCGGGATTCAAAATTGTTTTTGCCCCATATTTATGTGCCAACCTAAAACCAGCTAAGACCGCGGCTTGTGGCACCTCTAATTGAGCGACAACATAGTCGACATCGGCAAACTCGTGTTCAGCAGCTTTAACATCGTCCATGGTCAGCATTTCGTTCGCACCTGGATACACCAAAATCGTATTATGTCCGTCTGGTTCCAGCATAATATAGGCCGTACCAGTATTTTTATGTCCAATTTCGTTAATATATGTAGTGCTAATGCCTTCATCGACCAGTAAATCTTTAAAAGCAATCCCGCGTTCATCTTGCCCAACGGCCCCAATAAAGTGTACGTTGGCCGTTTGGCGTGCAGCCGCAACGGCTTGGTTTGCCCCTTTGCCGCCAAAATTAGTCGCTTGATCCAAAATCCCCAACGTCTCACCCTGTTGAGGCAATCGCGCAATCTTTTGTTGCACATCAATGTTCAAACTTCCAATGACAATAATTTTATTCATTTGCCTACCCTCAATAATTCTGTTGATGTTTGTTAGTAAAACGTTTTATTAATAATTTAAAAATACCTTGTTTGCGCCAAAAATTCAAGTATTAAATTTAATTTACCTTGTCTTTCACATAAAAAACAGACTGTTAACCCCTGAAACATCGCCAACGCTAACGTATTTTTGTTATCCTCGTGTATCATCCAACGCATAACGTGATAAACTAGAAAGAAAGACCCAGATAAGGAAAATAATCATGGCAAACAAACCAGAAAAAGTAAATGCTGAGGAGTTCTTGGCGATGTTGTTGCAATATAGTCGCGACAACCATTATAATCACATCGTATTTAGCGTTCGGTTGAATCGCAACCCGGCCTACACGCGCCAGGTTTTAAACGTAACTTTGAAGCGGATTTCAAAGAAGTACGGCAATGACGAGCGCATGTATGCTTCAATGACGGCTGATGAAGGTACACAAATTTTAAGTTTGGTGAACAAACTCAAAGAAGCGATGTTTGCTGAATCAGCTGAAAAGATTATTTGGGAAACTGAATTGTTAACCCGGACAGAGCAAGAATTTGGCTACCATCAAATCCGTGAACGTGATCAGTACAATAATTTAGAATTCGAAATTTTGTTGTAATTCAAATCAAAAAGCGCCCCTGGTAACTGTTAATTCAGCTAGTAGGGGCTTTTTTGTTGTTAATTTACATCATCATCAATCGTCATATCTTCAGGCATAGGTGTCACAACATCTAGGCCAGTCTTTTGTTGAATATACTCAAAGACAATGCCTTCACGTAAACCGGCTTGTGAGAAAATCACTTGCGTGGCATCAATGTATTGCATCGCATTAACCAATGGCAACATCCCCCCAACAATAATATCAGCGCGGTCTTTAGCTAGGCCAGGGATTTTTTTGCGTCCTTCCATATCTTCAGGCAAAACCGCTTGGAAGATATCAAACACGTCTTCGGCAGTTAACCGATAACCATGAATCGGCAAATCCATCACATTGCGGAAGCGGCGCGAAATTTTAGCAAATGTTCGATTTGAACCACCTAGGGCCACGATTGGCAAATGACGGGCATTTTGTAGCCAAGGTACATTACTAAATTGACGTTCAATCGCCAAATTGGCGGTAAAGAGCCCTTTGGCGGAAATTTTATCTTTTTCCAGATACGCTTCCGTCAAATTAACTGAGCCAATCGGCACTGAAATCGATTGAACCATTCGGGTACTTTGCACGTAAACTAGTTCAACTGAGCCACCACCAGTATCAATAATCAAAGCATCTGAGATTGGTAGCGTATGAATAATGGCTAAATAATCATAGTGTGCTTCTTCTAAGCCGGTCAAAACGCGTAATTTTAAGCCCGTTTGATCGGCAAGCATTTGGATAAATTCAGCTTTATTGGTCGCTTGGCGCACGGCAGCCGTCGCCGTCGGGATGATTTTATCGGCCTTATATTTTTGAGCGATCTCAGCAAACTCCTGCATTACTTGAATGGTCCGTTCCATCGCCTTGGGTTGCAAGACTTTGTCGCTCCCCATTCCTTCAGAAAGGCGAACCATCGACTGGTCACGATGAATAACCTCATATGACCCATCGTCGTTGACTTGGCTAATCGTCATGCGAGTTGAGTTTGATCCTAAATCAATTATTGCTAACTTTGTCATGCAAATTTTCTCCGCTAAATTAGAATGGATGGTTCATTGGCTCAAATTTTGGTTGGTTGTCCACTTGTTTTTGCGCCTGTTTTTGTGCCTTCACTTTTGCTTGCGCCTCGGCAATAAAGAATTCTTGGGCATTAATTGAATCTGTATTCCGCCGATTAACTCGGTCCCACTCATCATCAGATTGGAGGACACGACTTTTAACATTATCATTCCATATTGTATCAAAGACTTGGACAACGCGCTCAGATAATTCTTCAGACAAAATAGGGAACATCAATTCAATTCGATGCGACAAGTTTCTGGTCATTAAATCAGCCGATGACAAAAAGACTTCACGGACACCATCAAGTTCAAAGATGTAAATCCGGCTATGTTCCAAGAGGCGCCCGACTAATGAATGAATTTCAATATTTTCGGTCACATTAACAAGCCCTGGCTTCATCATTGTGATGCCGCGAATAACCAGCTGCACAGGCACGCCATCTTTACTAGCTGCGATCAACTCATCAATTACTGGGGTATCAGACAATGAATTAGCCTTAAACCGGATCTTAACCTGATGCCCATTTTTAACTGCTTTACGCAATTCTTTGATGCGATCAATTAAGGCATCACGGATTCCATCGGGTGACATGTAGAGGTGATAGAAATAATCAGGATCTGAATAACCGGTGAGGACGTTAAACACCGAAGCGACATCTAAGCCGATTTCAGCATCAGTCGTTAACAAGCCCATATCGGTATAAAAATGGGCGGTCACGTCATTATAATTACCGGTGCCTAGATGCACATACCGCTTGATGTCATCTTCTTCGCGTCGGACAACTAAAGCGACCTTGGCGTGGGTCTTCAACCCCTTGAGTCCGTAAATCACGTGGACCCCTTGGCGTTCTAGTTCTTGGGCCCAATGCACATTGTTTTCCTCATCAAAACGCGCTTTGACTTCGACCAACACAGTCACTTGTTTACCATCCCGGGCAGCTTCCCCAAGGGCTCTGATAATTGGTGAATTACCAGAGACCCGATACAAAGTCATTTTAATGGCCAATACATTTTCATCTTTAGCGGCTTGTTGAATCAAGTTCACAACAGGTTTGAAACTATCATACGGGTGATGCAAGAGCACATCATTTTCTGAAATTGCTTTGAAAATCCGTTCATCACCTAACCGTTCATCCATGTATTCCTCAAACGGCGCGAACTTTGCTGACTTGTCTTGGCCAAATTTAACCAAAGAACTCAAAAAGCTCAAATCAACTGGACCATTAACTGCATACACTCGTTCCGTTGAGATGTCTAAAGCATCAATTAATCGATTGAGGACTTTTTTACTCATCCCTTTTTCGTGGACTAAGCGAATAACCGCCCCACGTTCACGTTCGAATAACTTTTGTTGCACTTCTTCCAACATATTAGGACCTTCATCATCAGCAATGTCGAGTTCCATATCCCGCAGAATATGGAAACTAGACACTGACTTGACGGTAAAGCCGATAAATAAATCCGCAATAAACGCTGAAATCAATTCCTCTAACAAGATGTATTGCCCTGGGAATTCAGGAATCGCAATGACCCGGTCCAAAATATCTGGTACCTGCACGATGGCCAAACGTTCTTCCCCATCACGCTCTAAGCGGGCCGCTAAATTCAAGCTATCCGTCGCGAGGAACGGGAATGGCCGCGTTTTATCATCGGCCATCGGGGTCAAAATTGGAAAGACCGAGGTACTAAAAAATGGGGCAAGTTCTTGGCGTTGTGGTTCAGTTAATTCAGCTGCGCAAACTAAATTCAAGCCATCATCGGCCAAAGCTGGCAAAATCATGCGGTTTAATACTTGATATTGTTCTTTGGTTTGTTTGCCAGCTAATTCAGAAACTAACTTAAGTTGCTCATGGGCCGTCAAGCCGACAATATCAGTTTTGTCCTTGACGTGGCGTAATTGAAACAGCGACGCCACGCGCACTTGGAACCACTCATCCATATTTGATTGGGTGATCCCCACAAACTTGGCACGTTCATACAACGGATTATTTTTATCCCGAGCTTCATCCAAGACACGTTCATTGAAAGCGAGCCAGCTCACTTCTCGGTTTGTATATTGTTCATGTGCTTTCAATTCGCTCATTATTTTAGCTCCTTTCGTTTCAACGTAATTTTACGCCCAAAGACTTGTTCAAATAAGTCAGCCTTGTGGGTAAATGTCCATTGTTCCAAATACAGTTTTTCTTGGCTGGCACCAGTCACAACGATCTTAGGTTCCTTCAGTGAAACGCTGATTTTAGAAATTTTTTGTAGTCGGCTATCATCCAATGCATCAGCCAACCGCAACAAGGCAGTTAATTGCGCCACGATGATGCGTTCTTCTTCAGTTAATTGTTGGACCGTTTGCATCCCTTCACCAGGCACTTCATGCGAATGATAACGTGAAATAATCGCCACAATTTGGGTTTCCACTGGTGTTAACCCATCTAATTCATCGGCCATAATCACCAATTCTGAATACTCATAGTGATGATAGGCATTTAGATACGATCCTACATCATGCACCAAGGCGGCCACCTGCAGTAATAAGCGTTCGCGTTTACCTAATTCATGAATTGGCTTCAAACGATCAAATAATTGTTCGGCAAACTTCAGGACGGCTGCTTGGTGCTTTGGTTCAACGCCAAACCGTTGCCCCAATTCACGCGCATGAGAAAGCACTTCTTCACCAGTTAAATGTCCCAAGCCTTCCATAATCAAGCCTGGTAGCATGTGCTTTTTGCTGATGGTAACCGCCTTTGACCGTGTAATTTTGGCTAACTCTTCAAGCAATAATAATTCTGGCATGACGGCATCAACTTGGGTGGCTGTCAATTGTAATTGATCAATCCACTTTTGCGCCGGATCGCCTAGAATTGTATTGTTCGCCTCAAAAAAATCAGCAACGCAAACAGTTGGTTCGGCCAAAATCTGTTCCAAGGCAAATGAACCACTAACAATCATCATGTCAGCATTCTCAAATTTAGGCAGTAATGTGGCATAATCCGCTAATTTACTGTGGATAAATTCGCGGGTGATGCCCTTTAAATCCACAACATCATCGGCCAACTCATCAAGCTCATTGGCCAGACGAATTGGTCCTAGATTAATACTACGCGTAAATTTAAGTTCTCCCCCGACATAATAACCTAATGACAAACGCCCCGAACTCATCGACACCAAAAAGACCCGTTGCTCCGCGTCAGTTGGGAACAGCGGTTCTGCATAGCGCATCGAAACTTGCCCGAAATACGCTTCTTGACTGGCCGACAACCATTGCAATTTCAACCCCGTGGCGAGCTCAATTTGGCCGCGCACATACACGGCATTATGGGCACTGGCTAATGAATATGAACCAAACACGTGAAAATCAGTCACAGCATAATCAGCTAGTAATTGGTTAAAGCCATTCAAATCAATAATCATTCGATTAATTTGTGCTTGTGAAACATGTCCTTCACTATATAATTCATCGCCCACCGTAGTTGAACGGTGCGCCTTTTCTATGATTTGCCCATTTTTACGACTAACGATATGTAAATCAATTGCCGATGCACCTACTAATAGCACGCCCATCAATCCTGTTCTTGTCATTTACTTCCCCCTTTTGAATCCGTGTTTAAGTGTCTTTAGTATACCACCTTCAAATTTAACTTTTTTGACTTAATATTGAACAAATCCAAAAAAGAGCCTGAGTTTTCACCCAAGCACTTTACTAATTTTAATTATTAATTTGGTAAGGTCACAATATAGCCGGTCTTACCACGGTTCCATTGCTCCACAATGCCATGTTCATGAGCTGTGAAGAGCGCTTTAGTCCGGGTCCAAGTTTGGCGGGCAGCCGGATCGTAGGCACCATATACACCCCGTTCAACTACCACATTCTCAAATTCAAACAAATCATGCACCATGGTATACATCCGATCAAGCATTCCATCGTGGGCAAACACCCGCACTGGATTATGTTTTGACCAACCAAATGGCGCTAAGTCCAAATTAGCTGCTAACACCACATCACGGGCACTCAAATAACTTGAATCCGTGGTGGTATTGGGGTTATTCAATGGTCCAACCGGCTGTAAACGGTACATCACCGACAAGTTATCACCAAACTTTTCGTCAATATACTTGAACAATTCACCTTGTACGACGGCCACTGCTGAAAAATCACTCAGTAAGTGGTCAACAATAGTAGTAGCTAGTATTCGATTGGCTTCCTCGGTTGACCAAGAAAGACCAATCAATATGGGGGCTTCTTCGCTATTTGGCTTAATCATTTTTTAGGCTCCTTATTTCGGTACCTTTGTAGTTTAGCACGAATAAACCATGAATTAAATATGTTTATTCCATGTCTACAAAACCTTTACAATTAATTAGCCAAACTTCACCGCCAATCCCGTTTTAAACCTGCAACATTTTCCAATATGTTTTAAATGTAAAGATAAAGTAAATGATATACAGACCAAAAATAATTAAGAGCGCTGGGCCAAATGCGATATATGGATTGGCCATCAAAGCTTTAAACATCTGCAACCCGACGGCCACATCAACCAAGCCGATTAGCGCTGGAATACCAAAAATCAAGCCGATTTCACGGGCTAATGAGCCGCGCATTTGGCGTTTAGTGGCGCCAATCATTGACAAAATATTATAGCGCTTCTTATCAGCTGGCACGTTGCTTAAAACCTTAAACATCAGCGTGCTTGCTAACATCGCCAAGAAGGCAATTGCCAAGAAGAAGCCCATAAATTCAAGGCCACCCATTAACCCACGCACAGTATTCAGATAACCATAGGCACCCAAGACATACGAAGCGTCGCGCTTAATCGTCTTTTCTTGGGCCATCAATAATTGGGCCAAAATCGCATCATTAGCATCCATATCGCGCGTCTTAATCAAGATTATTTGCTCTTGTGGTTTAGTCGCATCCAATTGCCCAACTTGTACCTTGGGATCCGTGTAACCATCATCTACAATCGCCACCGCCCGTGAAACATTAATCAAGGCTTGATTTCCTGGTTGGCCAGCTGCAACTTGCTTGGTCGTGTAATTCACCGCGCGCACATTTTGCCCCTTTACAATTTGGGCTGGCAAGCTATTTTTATCCAAGTCAGCTTGTTGCCAAACCACCGTGTTGCCATTGTTGATTTGGTAGGCATAGTCTTTAATGTATTCAACTTTTTTAAGTTCGCTAATCAACTGCTTAGTTTTTGCATCAGGATTGCTCAACACGATGGTATAGGCACTGTTTTTATCCGCCGCTTCCGTAAATGTACGTTGATACCCCATCCCGATTGTCATCGCTCCTAGCGCCAAAGCAAACATCAGCGTGACAATCGTCAAGATACGATTAAATGACTGCAATCTAAACGTCAATTGCCCCATCGTGAAGCTGCCCAACCCTTTGTGCGCTCCTTTAGTTAACTTAATTAAATTCAACATCAAGGTCACACTAGCACTGACAAAAAGGTAGGTTCCACTAACATTTAAAATCAAGGCCGCGATTAATGCGGTTGAGCCAATTTTGACCACAATTGACATGAACCAAAAGCCTAGCGCAATCAAAACTACGCCCAAAACACCGCGAACTGTTAACTTGGCATTGTTTGGTTGACTGACTTCAGCTTGTTGATCACCTTTTAACAACATGCTGACTTCAGTTTTCAACAAATGCCGCCGATTCCACAAACCGTTGAGGACATACAACACAATGAAAAAGATAATCGTGACGACCATCGCATGCAGATTAACAACTTCAAAATGTTTCAATTGCAAATGCAGCATGCTCTGCAAAACTTGGCCGGCGCCGGCTGTGAGTGCTGTTCCCAAGAGCATCCCCACAATTAATGACGCGCCACCAATCAACCAGGTTTCTTGCATCAACAAGTTTGCAACTTGTCGCCCATTGGCACCTAGCATCATCAACAAACCATATTCACGTTGCCGTAATTGTAGCAAAAACGTGTTGGCAAAATTCAAATAAATAAACGTGATCAAGCCTAACAAAAATTGGCCCAAAGTGAAAATCAAGGTAATCATTTGTAAACTTGAATTGGCATTGAGAAATTCTGTATTGTTCGCCAAATTGCTAAACATCAAAAAAATGGCAACAGAAATTACTAACCCCGCAAACAATACACTAAAGTCTCGTAACCGGTGTTTGAAAGTGGCGATTGCTAATTTGTTAATCATATTGGCCACCTCCTATTCGTTAAAGTTGCCAAGCACCGCCAAAATTTGACGATAATATTCTTCACGTGATTGCTCACCGCGTTCAATCGTTTGCACAATTTGCCCGTCAGCTAAGAAATGAATCCGTTGCGCAAAACTAGCTGAAAAGGCATCGTGGGTCACCATCAAAATCGAAATGGCTTGCTCAGCGTTAATTTTTGTCAAATACGCCATCATTTCACGCGCATTTTGTGAATCCAAAGCCCCCGTTGGCTCATCCCCAAAAATCAATTCAGGCGTGTGCACAAGCGCTCGAGCAGCGGCCACGCGTTGTTTTTGCCCACCTGATAATTCGTTGGGTGACTTAGTTAATTGATCCGTCAAATCCAACATTTTAGCAACGGCTTGGACCGCTTGTTGCACTTTATCCGCTTTGACTTCTTGCAAATTCAACGGCAAAGCAATGTTTTCTTGGACACTCAAGCTTTCAATCAAATTATATTCTTGGAAAATAAAGCCCAGGGTTTCACCACGGAATTTGGCCAATGCATCAGCTGATAAATGCCAAATATCTTGCCCAGCAACTTTGACTGTCCCACTGGTAGGTGCATTTAAAGTGGCCAAAACATTCAACAACGACGACTTACCCGACCCAGAAGGGCCCATAATCGCGACGAACTCACCGGCTTGAACTGTAAAATCAATTCCCTTGAGCGCTTCATAAGGCTTATCTGTATTCGCTCCATATACTTGATGCAAATCTTTAACTTCAATTACATTTGTCATGTCATCCACCTTTTATTTTCTTAATATTATACATTGTATAATATAACGCAATTAATATTGTGTCAACAAAAAAAGCAGCCAGCCCATTTAAGGCTTTAACTGCTTGCTGAATTTATAAATTAGGGAGCCATGGATAACGCTTGAGCTCATTGCGTAACACTTTGGTTTCATTGCGCCAATAGATTTCACGAAAGCCAGTCGGAGTTGAATTATCAAAAATATGAATTTCATCCACCATCGCCGCTACTTTGGGTAAATTCCCTAGTGAACGTTGATAACGATGCTCGATGTCAGCGGCTTGCGTATAGTGACCACCCAAATTAACCCGTTGTTGCACGCGCTCCTTAGCGGCTTCTAAACTGCTAATCGCCACATAGAGCAACGTAATTCGATAACCCTGATCACGCACGGCTTGAATCCGAGCAATGTCGGCCTTTCCAGCAAATGTCATTTCTTGGTGAAAAGAGAACCTGGCTTGGATGAAATCATGCGCTTTGGTTAGGGCCACATTTGTGCCGGCTTTTTGTGCTTCAGGTGTACTGACATCCCCACCAAGTGCCAATGTTTCTTCATCAGCATTGATACGATGCTCACGTGTATCCAAAAACCAGTCGTGTTCCGTCTCAAATAAAGTTGTCTTGCCGGCACCATTTAGGCCAGCCACGATAATGTAATTTTTCATCATTGAGCTGCCCCCGCGATAATTTCTTGTTGCTCAAGCGCACGATAATAATCTTTGAGTTCCAATAAAAAATCAACTTGCTCCTGCGCTAAGTCGGTACGGAGTAATTCGCCAAAATCACCGGTTGCATACATCGCTTTCAATTCAGTTTGCATGGCGATAATTTTTTGTAGTTTATCTGCTGTGGTCATGGTCATTGCTTGCTTCTTGGGCCGTATTAAGGCATCAAAAAAGCCCCTCCTAATGGATAAAAATATTACTGTAATTGTAACATTATACCCATTAAAAGGGACCACCTATTTTAAGTTAAATACCAGCTTCAATTGCATCCAAAGCTGCTTGCATAACGTTTTTGGCATTCATGATGCCATAATCCATCATGTTGATATTAACAACGGGAATTGTAGCACCATATTTTTCAGCATATTTAGCATACATATACTTAACTTGAGGGGCAATCATAATCAACGCTGGCGTGGTGTGCTTGATATGCTCATCAGTTTCAGCATCAGCCATCCCCAACACATCATAATCCAAGCCATTGTCTTTGGCGTACTTATCCATCCGCGTCGACAACATGCTAATCGACATCCCCGCTGCATCAACTAATAATATTTCTGCCATGGTTTTATCCTCTTTACTCTCTTGATTACAAATAAGGATAGCACCAAGTCAGGCCAGCAGCGTCTAAAAAGGGAGCCTGTCAGCACAATTTAATCAGCCGTGACCCGCAATGCTTCATCAATGACTTCAGCGACTTTGCGACCTTCACGAATCGCCCAGATTACCAAACTAGGTCCGCGCTTAGCATCCCCAGCCACAAAGACATCTTCGTGGTTAGTAGCATATTCATCATTAATTTTAGTTACGTCAAAAGCTTCCAACACCGCTGACTCAGCACCTGTGAAGCCCATGGCCAACAAAACTAAATCAGCTTGCAACGTCTGTTTGGTACCTGCAATCGGTTGGAACTTGGCATCCACTTGTGTCGTTTCTAACTCCGTCACTTGGCCATTTGTACCTGTAAAGGCGGTCGTTGAAATCGAATATTGAGTCACTTCAGGTTGATTTAGCAACGCTTCAACTTGGCCATACCCTAGACTCGTCGTCATCGGATATTCCGGCCATTGATTATCAGCCGCCCGTTCAATTGGCATTTGCGGCGTGATTTCTAATTGCGTGACCTTAGCTGCCCCAAGGCGCACTGCAGATCCCAAACAATCATTACCCGTGTCACCACCACCAATCACCACGACATGTTGACCAGCCAAGGTAGGCTCAACCGTTTCTTTGCCGTTTTTAAGCACGTTTTTTGTCACGTCAGTCAAGAAATCAACCGCAAATTCGATATTCGCCAATTCACGACCCGGCACCAACAAATCACGTGGCACACCTGCGCCAATCGTCAAAATGACTTTATCAAATTGGGCTTCAAGCTCAGCCGCCGTCACGTCAACACCGACTTCACAATTAGCAACGAATTTAATTCCCACCTTTTGCATCACCGCAATCCGGCGTTCGACAACATCCTTGTCCAACTTCATATTGGGAATACCATACATCAACAAGCCACCAAAGCGGTCAGCCTTTTCATAGACCGTAACATTGTGGCCCAATTGGTTGAGCCGCCATGCCGCTGACAATCCAGCTGGTCCGCTACCAACGATCGCCACGGTAAAATCAGTCCGCTGATCGGGGAGACCAGTTTCAGTTACCCAATCATTCACAAAGGCCACGTCGATGATAAAACGTTCATTATCGTGGATAGTCACCCCACTGCCGTTGAGCGCTTCAGTACAACTTTGCTCACATGGTGCCGGACAAACCCGCCCCGTCATTTCAGGCAAGGGATTGGTCGCTACCAAGCGTTCAAAGGCTAATTTAAATTCACCGCGATACACCAAATCATTCCACTCAGGAATCAAGTTGTCATTGGGGCAGCCTGAAACAGCGCGTTTACCACCGTAAAAGGTGCCCGTATGACAAAATGGAATCCCACAATTCATACAGCGTGCGGCTTGTTCTTGCCGTTCTTTTTGTGCGAGGGGGACTTGTAATTCAGCCCAGTCCAACACGCGTTCACTTGGGTCACGATATGGATTGTTAACCCGTGGATATTTCAAAAAACCAAATGGATCTGCCATCTTACTTGCCTCCCTTCGCAGTTGCAATTGCGGCTTCAATGGTCAAATCAGTCGTGGCCACTTCAAAGCTCAATTGTTCAAGTTGTGCATTTGCCACGCCAGCCGCACTGAGATCAGCTGCGATATCATTCATCGCATGTAAATCAGTCGGATAGACTTTGACAAACTTAGTTACCGCTTGTGGCCAATCAGCCAAAAGTTGCCGGGCAATTACTGAATCAGTGTACTCCACGTGATTTTCGATTAATTCACGTAACACTTCATCACCAGTCGTAGCCCCGATTGGGTACAAATCAACCATTTCTAGATTACATTTATCAGCAAAATCACCATTGACGTCATAGACATAAGCCACACCACCACTCATGCCAGCCCCAAAGTTGCGCCCAGTCGTGCCCAAGATTACAGCAACGCCACCAGTCATGTATTCACAACCGTGATCACCAACCCCTTCGACAACCACTGTCGCCCCAGAGTTACGAACACAGAATCGTTCGCCAGCGCGGCCTTGCAAGTAAACTTCACCGGCATTCGCACCAAAACAAGCCACGTTACCGACAATCGGACTATTAGCCACGTCATAACCGGCATCTGTTGGTGGTACAACAATTAAGCGCGCCCCAGACAAACTCTTAGCCACGTAGTCATTGGCTTCACCGATCAACTTCAAGGTCATCCCCTTAGTCGCAAACGAAGCAAAACTCTGCCCAGCAATTCCGGTGTACGTGTAATTCATCAACCCCGTGGCGACACCAGCATTGCCATAACGTTCAGCAATCCAGCCACCCATGCGGGCTCCGACAGTCCGGTCCACGTTGTTAATTGACGCTGTGATATGCAATGGGTTGTTAGCATCAATTGCAGCTTTAGCCATCGCATCCAGTTCAGGCCATTGCCGTTGTGCAATAAATGGATCAACCACCTTGCGTTCAATTGGGAAGGTCGTGCTCAAAATCCGTGAAAAGTCCAAAGATTTCGCCTTGCCCTTAGCAATAAAGCGTGGTTTCAAAACTTCCACATGCCCAATCATTTCATCAATGGTGCGGAAGCCATTGGCCGCCATGATTTCACGTAAATCATTGGCCAAAAAGCGCATTGCATTCGCAACATGTTCTGGCTTACCAGCAAAGTGTGCGCGCAACTTTGGATCTTGCGTCGCCACACCCACCGGACACGTATTCAAACTACATACGCGCATCATCACACACCCAACCGCGACCAAAGCCAATGAAGCAAACGAATATTCTTCAGCGCCTAACAAAGCAGCAATCGCAATATCGCGGCCCGTCATTAACTTACCGTCAGTTTCTAGTGTCATGCGTTGGCGCAAATTGTTCATTGATAAGGTTTGATGTGCTTCAGCCAAGCCCATTTCCCAAGGCAAACCAGCGTCACGTACCGAATTTTTCGGACTTGCACCAGTACCACCGTCATAGCCAGAAATCACAACGATATCAGCCCCGGCTTTGACACAGCCGGTCGCGATCGTCCCAACCCCAGTCGAACTCGCCAATTTAACGTTAATTTTAGCGTACGGATTGATCGCTTTAAGGTCATAAATCAACTGCGCCAAATCTTCAATCGAGTAGATGTCGTGATGGGGTGGCGGTGAAATCAACCGCACACCCGGCGTTGAACCGCGGACCTCAGCCACCCATGGGAAGACTTTCTTCCCTGGCAACTGGCCACCTTCACCCGGCTTAGCGCCTTGCGCCATCTTGATTTGAATCTCTTCGGCACTCATCAAATAGGCAGCATTAACCCCAAATCGACCAGAAGAAACTTGTTTGATTTTCGAATTCAAATTGGTGCCATCGGGTTTGACGTGGAATCGATCTTGATGTTCACCACCTTCACCCGAATTTGACTTAGCACCAATGGCATTCATCCCCGCCGCAATACATTCATGCGCTTCGGCTGAGAGCGAACCAAAACTCATTGCCCCCACTTTAAAGCGTTTCACAATCGCTGAAACCGGTTCAACTTCAGATAAATCAACCGGTTGGCGTTCGTTTTTGAACTCCCACATGTGGCGCAAACTACTTGGTGTTTCCAAAGCATCGTGATTCAACTTATCAGCATATTGCTTATACGCCGCATAATCACCAGCCCGAATCGCCAATTGGAATTGATAAATCGTCGTTGGGTCATACAAATGATGTTCACCCTCGGCCTTGAATTGGAACGAACCGCCGCTCGCCAACAAATCATTGGCCCGTGGTCCAAACGCTGCTTCATGGCGCGTGAGATATTCTTGTTCAAGCTGTTGGAGGGTCAACCCGCCAATCCGTGAAGTGGTCCCATGGAAGTATTGGTCGACCAATTCATCAGCGAGCCCGACTGCTTCAAACAATTGCGCCCCATTGTAGCCTGCAATCGTTGAAATCCCCATCTTACTCATGACCTTGATAACACCCTTTTCACAGGCCTTGCGATAGGTTTGCGTCGCCGTACTTGGCAAATCAAATTCGCGCAATGTTTCATAAGCGCCATACGGATGAATCGCACTCGCCCCGAAACTCAAAATTGTCGCATAATGGTTAACTTCAGCAATTTCAGCTGAATCAACAACTACTGAAAAAGCATTGCCCTTGCCCTTTTGAACCATGTAATCATGCAAACCACTCACGGCCAACAAGATTGGGAATGGCATTTTAGCTGGTGTTGGCACTTCTTCACGATCACTCAAAATAATAATGTCATGCCCAGCGTCAACCAACCCTTCAACGGTCTTAAAGAAGCTTTCCAGCGCTAGTTGTAGGCGATGTGGCACATCTGGTTCCAGCGCATATTGCGTTGATACCACGGCCGTTTGATGATTTTCAACATCCAACCGGACAATCTTTTCAAAGTCTGCCGTGGTTAAAATTGGTGAATTCAGTTTGATCTTGCAACAATTCTCTGGCCCTTCGATACGATAATCCCCATCGCGACCCAAATAGGCTTCAGTCCCAATCACCAATTTTTCTCGAATTGCGTCAATCGGCGGATTCGTAACTTGGGCAAATTGTTGTTTGAAGTACGTAAATAAACTTTGTGGCTTGTCAGACAAAATGGCTAACGGTGCATCAAAGCCCATTGAAATAATAGGTTCTTCACCTAATTCAGCCATTGGCAAAATCAATGAGCGAATAATTTCATCCGTATAGCCAAAAGCCTTCCACATTTGCTTACGATCTTTGGCAGTTAAGGTTTGCACTTTATTAGTAGCAGTTGGCAGCTCATCAATGGAAACTAATGCATCCTTTAGCCACTGCTTATATGGATATTGGGTCGTGTATTTTTGCTTGACGGCGGCGTTTTTAGTAAATGTCCCCTTCGTGGTGTCCACGATAATGAAGTTACCAGGGCCTAGCACACCCTTTTCAACAACTTCACTTGGTTCAAAATCAACCACGCCAGATTCTGATGACACAACGATGAAATTATCTTTGGTCCGACTAAACCGCGATGGCCGCAAGCCGTTACGATCAAGGGCCGCTCCGACGAAATCGCCATCGGTAAAGACCAACCCAGCCGGCCCGTCCCATGGGGCCACAAAGCTCGTTGCATATTCATAAAACGCCTTGGCATCTTCGTCGAGTTGGGATTCTTGCCCCCAAGCCTCTGGAATCATCATCATTAAGGCTTGTGGAATTTCACGGCCATTGCGATAGAGGTTTTCCATACAATTTTCTAGCTTGGCCGAGTCCGAATTGTCCTCGTTGTACATCTCGATTTGATTACTTTGCATCCAGTTTTCAGCCCCGCGTAACGTGTTAATTTCACCGTTGTGCGCCAAAAAGCGGAAAGGTTGCGCTCGATCCCAGCTTGGGAAAGTATTCGTTGAAAAACGCGAATGCACCAAGCAAATTGAAGCTTCCATGTCAGGCTCAGTCAAATCAGAATAAAACAGCCCGACTTGATAAGCATGGAGCATCCCCTTATACACAATCGTCTTGGCTGATAAAGTACAGACAAAACATTCATCCGCTGAATATGTCTTTTCCAATTTGCGCCGTAATTTAAAGAGACTATCCTCAAATGGCCGGCCAGCCGCAATTTCAGCTGGACGTTCCACAAAGACTTGCACAATACTTGGCATCACTTTTTGCGCACCAGGCCCACATTGTTCAAAATTAAACGGCACATCTCGTGTCCACAAAATATTGTAGCCACGGTTACTTATTTCAGTTAGCAAACTTGTTTGCAAGTCAGCTTTTTTGACGGAATCATTGGGCAAGAAGAACATCCCAACGGCATAATCACCCTCCACCGGCAAGGTAACGTTTGCCTCCGCTGCTCGATTGCGGAAAAATTTATCCGGCAAGGTCATCAAAACGCCCGCGCCGTCGCCAGTGTCTGGTTCCGCTCCAGTTCCACCACGATGATTCATGCGCTTGAGCATCGTCAAGGCATAGTCCACTAAGGTATGACTTTTATCGCCATCGATTTGTGCCACAAAGCCCATTCCACAGGCCGCTGACTCAAATGATGGCTCCCACATGGTTGCTTTTTTCATACTGCTATCCACCTTATTTTTTGCTTATCAGTCTATTCTATTCATTTTACGCTACTTTCTCATTTTACTCTATATTTCTCTATTTAATTTCTCATTTACATATCAAAGGCACTTGTAAATAGTAAGTCGATGAATTAAAAAACCTTCTTCACCAATGGAAGAAGGTTTTCGTCATTATTCCCAATCGTCAAAACTAGCTTCAACGAAGTGATTTTGTAGGTACTCACGCAAGAATGGCAGAGTGAATTTAACTTTTCCCCGTTCAAGGCCAGTAATGAGTCCCTGTTCAATTAACCGTTGCCGATATTTAGCAAGATAGCTAGTTTCTTTTTCTGTCCTTAAGCGAATTTGGCTCATCAACGAGACATCAGCATCCTCACTCATCGCGATCAAAAAGATTTGTTCAAATTTTGTTAATTCAGAAATCAACAACGCATAGACATTTTTGTACATCATATCTTTTGCATACGCCACAGCTAGATTTAAGTCTGACTCACTTACAACACTACCAGCAAGGGTCAAGTCCCACATGCGTGAACCCAGCAATTGAAATACATACGGATAACCTTTAGAAATCACCGCTGCTTCTTCAGCGATTTCTAATGGGATACTTTTACCAGTCGTTGAAAACATGGCCACGAAATCATTTTTTAATTCACTCACTTCAATGGGCAACAAGAGTTCTTTGTGTGCACGTTGTAAAAATGATGTAGTTTTGCCAGTAATTAACGACTCAACGTGCCATGGCAAGCCTGCCCCGATGAACATAATTTTGTAGCCCTCAAGCGTCCACTCTTGATAAGCCGTGGCAAAGCGGCGTAAGGCTTGCGAATTATTAACTTCATCAACGATAAATGCGATCAAGTTGTCTTTGCCATGCACATTATCAAACAAGTCAGTCATCCGACTCTTGAACGAATCATCAAAGCCTTTGGCGCCGATTTCAACTTTCAACGCACCCAGGTTGAGCGTTGTATTCTTAATTTCTAAATTACTAGCCGTGATTGCACGTTGGAGGCTCAAAGTCATATCTCCAAGCATGTTTTCCTCGCTAGCTGTGGTCTTTATCGTTAATATCCCTTTAGCATCTAGACTCTCTTTGATTTTCATTAACAATGTCGTTTTACCAGACCCGCGCACACCGGTGATTAATGTAGTCCGCCAATCACTACCATAGTCGCCCATCACAGCCGCAACGCCACTCACAATATTTTCGCGCCCAACTGTCTTGGTGGGAATTAATCCAAAAGAAGCGGAAAACGGATTCGTCATTTCTTGTTTCATCACAATCCCTTTCATACTAGGCTAAATTTTTCATACTAACTCGTTTCTTTCATACTAACACGAATTTTTCATACTAACAAACATTTTTCATACTTCCGCGCATTTTTCATACTAAAAAACGCCATTCGTAATTGAATGACGTTTTACGTTTAACTTAATGTGGACCCGCACACGAAATTGCTTGAACGACCGGTTCTTTTTCAAGCGCAATCAATAGATCGGTAATATGTTGATTGTTTTTAATCTTAACCGCAACCTGCAAATCAATATGCGCCTTTTGTTTACTAGACTCAAATCCCACCGTTTCGATATTTAACTGCTCAATTGCCTGCATCACTGTTGATATTACATCATCAGCTGGTTTTAACTTGAAGACAAATGTTGCTTCAGACGGGAGATGCATCCATTTTTCACTGGCATGCAAGAAGCTTTGTACAATCAAAATTATGATTGTCGTTGCCACTCCGATAATATACATCCCCGAGCCAATCGCCATGCCCACCCCAGCAACAGCCCAAACTCCAGCCGCCGTGGTCAACCCATTAACAACCCCATTCCGTGCAAAGATTACCCCGGCGCCCAAAAAACCGATCCCACTAACGATTTGCCCCGCAATTTGGGCGGGATTTAAACTCACCCCTGCAACACCCAAAATATCATTAAATCCATACTTTGACACAATTAAGATTAACGCAGCCCCCATCGCCACAATCATGTGCGTGCGGACACCAGCATTCTTTAAGCGCCCTTTGCGTTCATAGCCCAATACAAACCCGCATATCCCAGCCACGATAATTCGCGCGATATATTCCAATTCAACACTCATATAATAGCTCTCCTCGTCCTAATTTATTCATTACAGGATAACAAATGTTGTTGCGCATTCTTTTGTGACGCTATGAAGATTTTACACACATAATCCGTGGTCCTTTACTTCATCACATCAAAAAACAAGTCAGTACAAAGGCTGACTTGTTGATTAGTTACTTAATTGAATAATAATTTAGATAATTTGATTGCTTGTCTGAACTTTGCAAATTGTGTTTCGTTATAGACTGGTTCTTCTGATGCTTCAATCGTACCAGGTTGGGTATGTGTCTTTTCTTCTGAAATTTGTACAAGCGTAAAAGGTTCATTAGTCTTCATATCCATCTATTTTTCTGCACTGTATGCAAAGAGATATGGCACAACGTCGATAACACTGCCGTGGACATTTGATCGTGTCTTGACATAATACATATCCAGCCAAGTTAATTTCCCTTGCTGATCAATGTAAGCCATTAATGCTGTTTTGGGCTGAACGACGGACACGGCCCCGGTGACAAATAATTGTGCAGCCTTATTATTAATACTCTTGTCCCGAGCTTTTTCAATTAAGACTAATGTGTACGATTGTCCTGCTGGGACTTTGACATGCTTAATTGTCCTACGGTGCACACCTGCTTGTGCTTCAAAACCACTTTTAATTAATTGGCCCTGTGTTTTCACATTGCTTAAATCAGTAGCCTGTTCAATTTCACCACGCACCAGATACAATTCATAATTGACATTCGCTAAATCAGTATCGATGGCCACTGCCGTCAATGTTGCATTGTGTTCCTTGGCAGGAAACAGAACACTTAACACAATATCGCCATTCGTATTCATACCCGTGTCTGGTTCAAAATTTGTGTTTGGAAAATCCACATAGAATGGGTCGTTACGCATTGATGTATCTCGAAGTGGTTGCGCATACCCAGGTTGTGGTGCTGTAATTTTTACCGAGGTTGCACCAACCGATTCCTTAATAAACCAATCTTCATAACTAACCCAGAAATAGCCACCATCACCAAAGTCTGCGCCCCATGAATTGCGCACTAGAAACGCCCCATTATGACGTGGTTGATGTGTTGGATTAAATTTAGTCTTAGCATAGTTGTCATCATAACCAACAATTAAAGTTGCATGATTAATCCCGACGTCACGACTGATGAATTTATCATAAAGTTCACTACTTAATAAATCTGAATCAATATTTAATGCCGCATTCTCAATAGAATAGTAACCGTCGACACCATCTGCTTCACCTGGTTTGACCGTTCGTGCGTCAAACGCGTATCCGACACTACCCGTTTGAAAGATTGCCCGTTTTAATTCATCAATGTGACTTTGATGTTGTGTTTGATTAGTCTCGTACCCAACTCGGTTGATATCACTTACCGAAAATGATTGATCGTGTTTTGCAGTGGCTACTTCATAATCTGCCTTCGATATTTTATTTTCTGCAACTTCAGCCGTAGCAACGCCATTTTCATCAGTGCTTCTAAAGTCTTTTTCAAGGATTGGGTTATGTCCTAATAAAGCTAAACTGGCAGCAGAACCTATATGACCACCTCCATTTAAAACACGTTCAAAGTTATTCGTTGAAACAGGTACATCGTCAGAAATTGAATTAACGGCTGTGGCATAATTCGTATAATTGGGTGAATAAATACTCTTTATACCAAATGTCTTTTGTTTGGCATATGACAACATATCGTTTCCCGAGTAACTCCAGCACAAATTCTGCCCCAGCCCAGTTAGCGCATGTTGGTTCCGAATAGGAATCGACCATGGCCGCGGATCATATTTTACCGGCAACTGATTCAAATTTGGTGCATTACAAGCACTAACCCGATTGATTTGTGTAGCAAACCCTCCGACACTAGCAATCAATCCTAACGTACCACATACTAGCAACCCCTGTTTAATTCGTTTATGCATATTCACATACTCCCCTTCGTATTTGAGCAAGTCTTTCCAGCGGATAATCTAAGTTATGAAGATTTTAATTATCAACGTTATTTCAAATATGCCCCCAGATACGTCTTATACCCTCGACGCGCTAGATCAGTCCATGTATATGTGCCATCATTTTGTTGCCAAGCGAGCATATTTTTGCCTGCGTCTGCTTGCGTTGCTGTGCTACCACCAACTAATTGAATTTGGAAACCAGCTCCATCATCAACCGCCCCCTTGGTATCTTGTTCAACGGCAATCAACGTGACTTGTTGGTTTGCAGCAACTTTTTGCGTGGGTACAGGCACTTTGATTTGACCGTGATTGGTTGTAGTGCCGTGCTTGATTTCTTTACCAACTTGTTTAACTTGTGCTGGCGTCGTCAAAGTTGTCACGTCGACTGCATGATCAACATAATAAACTGAATACTTAGCCCCAGTTGCAATCGCTGGCAAACTAATCGCTGAAACTTTGGTTTGCGCAGTTTCAGCCGGAATATCCAAGACATTGGCCAAAACGACTTGTTTACCCGTATAAGCTTCATCTGTTTCAAACGTCCAATCTGAGGCCACTGGTGAATTGGCTGATGTTACAAGTTTTTCGCCAGTTGGCCGACTGACTTTAGCCGTCCCCAAGAGTCCTTCAAGCAGATAATAATCTTCATAAGAAACCCAGCAATAGCCGCCATCACCCCATGTGGTCCCCCAAGAATTCTTCACTAGGAAGGCTCCATTTTGATCTGGTTGTGTCCCAGTGGCAAAGTTAGTTGTGGCAAAATTATCGTCCCAGCCGACAATTGTCGTCGCATGATTTGCATTCCAGGCATACAACGACCCTACCTCACCAGTCTTTTTCACCGTAACCGATGTGATATCTGGATAATCAAAAGGCATGTAGAGCGCCTTTGTGGCCCCGTTGAAAATTGGCTTTTCATAATCAAGTTGTTCTGGGAAAATAAAATCAGCGTTCAAATCATAGGCCACGGCCCCATTATCTTTAATCATCTGCTTGGTATTATCGACGATTTTTTGAGCGGATTGTTCATCATATGCCCCGTCGTTTTGCAGATACCCTTCCACGGCAAATGATTGATCCGTACTAACTGCACTTAAAGCCTCGGGCGTAGTCTTTGGTGTTGCTAACAATTGTGACCCGACACCATCTGCATCCAATGATTGAAAATTAGCTTCAGTCGCTGGATTATGGCCAAGCACGCCCGCCATAATTGGCCAGTTTTCTAACCCACCATCCCCCAAGGCCCGATATTGGACAGAGAAAGGATTTTTTGTATTTTCAAAGGCATTCTCAGCAAAGAGATAGTTAAAATAATTTGGTGAAAAATCAGTTTGAATCCCGGTTTGCTTATACTTGCTCATTGCCAAAATATCCGTCCCGGCATAACTCCAGCACAAACCTGTATCACCTTGGTCACGAATAGGCGTAACCGCAGTCGTCTTGCGCGGATCATACTTAGCAGGCAACGCCGTTTGTTGGTGTTTATAGTGCCACTGCTTTGAATTAAACTGGTGCACCTTACGCGCTGGTTTTACCCATTGACTTTGTTGATGATTAAACGTTGGTTGCTTACCCAAGAGCCCTGGTGTAACATCAGCTGACGCCACGTTGCCACTCAAAACGGTGATCAACATTGCAGTGGTGATGGTTGTTTTTACTGTATGTTTTTTCATATTCATTTCCTCTATTTTTCTGCACTATAGGCGAAGATGTATGGTACCACAGTTCTGACCGCGCTACCTCTATGCGTTCCAGTACGCACATCATAGAAATCACGCCATACCAATTTGTCGCTTGCATCAATATAGCCAAACATCGCCGTCTTGGGTGATACCAAATTGGCGGCACTCGTTACAAATAATTGCGCACCTTTATTATTCAACGACTTATCTTGGGCACGTTCCACGACCACTAACGAGTATGCTTGATTGGCCGGAATTTGAACTGGCTTAATCGCACGCCGATGTTCACCTTGTGAGGCTTCAAATCCTTTTTTGATCAAGGTCCCTTGCTTTTTTAAATCGGCTAGATTATCTGTCTCAGTAAAGCCATCTTTCACCAAATACATTTCATAATTCACATTAGCCAAATCAGTGTCTACTGAAACTGATGTCAGAGTTAATTGATGATCTTTGGCTGGAAACTTAACCCCCAGCACAATATCTCCGTTAGCATTAGCTGGTTGATCAACTAAGCCAATATCATTAGGGTAATCAACGTAGAATGGACTATTTCTAGCCGACGTATCTCGTAGCGCTTGTGCATGACCAGCCAATGGTTGCCCAACATTGACTGATGATGCCGCTAATGAAGCCTTAATGTAAAAGTCTTCGTAGCTAACCCAGAAATATCCCGCCTGGCCAAATGCTGTGCCCCAAGAATTCCTTACTAGAAAAGCGCCATTGTGTTGTGGCCGATGTGCTGGATTGAAGTTAGTTTTGGCATAATTATCGTCGTAACCCACTATTAAGGTCACGTGATTGATGTTTTCTGTCGCTGAAATCGTCAATGTTTCATCATTGGTTGGTTCGGTATAAAGTGCGGCCGTATCAGGATTATAATAACCAGCCACAAATCCATCTTCACCCGGCTTTACGGTATATGCATTAAAGGCATATCCAACACCACCCGATTTGAGTAACGCCTTTTTAATGGCAGTGTCGTGCTGAGCCTGTGTTTCCTGACCGTCTTGATAACCGATTCGATTTACATCCGTGACCGAAAATGACTTATCAGCTTTCGCGTTTAGCGCCTCAAATTCGTCAGCTAACAAACGATTTCGAGCAATTGCACCAGTGGCAATCCCATCTGCATCAGTACTAGGCAAATCTGATTCCAGCACCGGATTATGACCTAGGATGCCAAGGATTGAGGCAGCAGCTATATGCCCACCCCCATTAACTAAACGTTCTAAATTTTTAAGTTGGTTTAAATCAGGATAATCCCACAACCCATCAACCGCTGTTGCTTTATCTGTATAGGTTGGCGAGTACAGACTTGTTATCCCAAACGCCTTTTGTTTGGCAAAGGTCAACATGTCATTACCCGAGTAACTCCAGCACAAATTTTGACTATCTCCATTCGGTGCATGTTGATTACGCACCGGAATTGCCCATGGTCGCGGATCATACTTACTTGGCAATTGATTCAAATTGAGTGTTTGACACGCTTTAACCAAATCCATTTGGGTAGTAAGCGCCCCGACACTGGTTATTAACCCCACTGCTCCACATGCGATCAACCCCTGCTTAATTCTTGTTTTCATATTCATATACTCCCCTTCAAATTTTGCGTAAATCCGCTTCATCGGACAATTGCAGTATGATTTCTAAATTAGAAGAAGATTAGAATTTAATTAGAATTATTGATTTTTATCTAGCGTTTTTTGCGTGCCTACAGTTAGTGAGTTTTAATCATTTTGTGAATATTATTTCAAACCTGCACCATTACAATGCCAAGTTATAGGCATTTATGAAGATATTAAAATTTTACTAGATATTTATATGAACTCATTTTGTAACAAGTTAATTTTTGTGTAACATTTCGTAAACAGGTATACAAAAGGGTTTAAAGACACTTTTATTAGAAACTTCCACAAAATTCTAATATAGCGCCACTTTACACATTATTTAGCCAAAGTAGCATATATGATTTATCCAAATTTAACTACTAAAATACCGTCCCAAATATACTTATTTTATATTAGTAAGTATAGAACTTTTAGTTTCGAATAAAGTATCAAATTAGATCTAAAAGCCTTTAAATAATTGAATCAACACGAATTTTGGTGCCACTTCCGAAAAAAAGGAATAAATACCTTGTGTATAGTTTATAATATGAAGTGTAGAATATTAGCTAAAGCAGTTGATCAACTACTGGAATTCCAAGCAATTGAATAAGATGTAATTTTCTCACAATAGGAGGATAGAAAGATGAAGACGAGTAAAGTTTTGCAATACGTTGCTGCTGCTGGTGTCGCCCTTGCTATTGCCCCAATTGCCGATGGAGTTGTCCTCTTAGGCGCTGCATTGTTTACCCCTTTGGTTTTGTGGGTATACAAAGGATGACCCGTCATGCGTTTACACTACGAGGTATTATAATGACGCTGATTTATCACATGATCTGTGAACGCACAAAATAAAAAAGATGTATTACCTGAGCCAATTTGGTTGAGATAATGCATCTTTTTTTAATTTTTTAAACCACATTTTACGTTAATCATCCGATAATAACCAATCTTGTAGCTTAACGTGCTCAATCCCTGCCTCGCTTGACGTTAGTGGATCAAGTGTCAAAACCATTTTCGGATAATTATCATCAATTTTAAGTAACGGAGCGAATTCTCGCATTCGAGTTTCAGGGGTCGCCAAGATGTAACTAACTTGGATATACACGCGTTCTAGGCCATTTGCACCATTCTTTTCAGCAACAAAATCAACCTCTAAATCACCAAATTTACCAACTGATACTTGATAGCCACGTTTAAGCAGTTCCACTAAGACAATGTTTTCTAAGATCAATTCAATATCTCGTGCATTTCGCGCGGTCACCGCTTCACGAAAGCCGTGGTCGACAACATAATATTTTTCTTGCGTCGACAGCACTTTCTTGCCTTGAATGTCAAACCGCTTCAACGGGAGGATGATATAGGCTTCAGTGCTGTTGGTCAGGTAATTCATAATCGTCGTCGTTGACGTTGCTATACCTTCATTTTTTAGATAATTGACCAACGATCGAGCCGAGAACGTCCGCCCAATGTTGGAAATAATATAAGTTAACAGTCTTTGCAGTAAATCTGCATCCCGTATTTTATCCCGTTGAACAATATCTTTTAACACAATTGAATTGTAGACATCATTCAAATACGCCACCTCTTCGACCAATTCAAACTGGTTCGTGGTTAAAAAGGGCATCCCCCCAGTTTCCAAATAATGTTCAAACAGCTTTTCGTCTGAATCCGCAACGAGTTGTACTTGTTTGTACTCCGCAAACGAAAATGGATAAACCGTGATGTTAATGTAGCGCCCGCCCAACAAGGTAGCTAGCTCACCTGATAGTAATTTAGCATTTGAACCCGTCACATAAATATCTAACCGTTCTTCATAATTAACGCGCAACGAGTTAATTACCTTTTGAAATTGGTCAACTTCTTGAATTTCATCTAAAAACAGATAAACCTTTTCACCAGGGCGTTTTTCAATTTCGTTAACTAAGTAATCGTTTAACCGATGGTAGTCGGTCAATGCTTCGTACTGTAATTGTTCAAAATTCAATCGGATGAATTGATCTGCGGTTCGGCCAGCAGCAAGTAATTCTTTTTGAACCTGTGCCAACAACATCGACTTACCAGAACGGCGAATCCCCGTCACAACTTTTATCAGTCCAGAATCAATAAATGGTCTGATTTTTTTTAAATAATGCTCGCGTTGGATCATTAGCACCCTCCTTTTTGTCTAGTATAAGTTGTCATTGTTTGAATTATAACATAAAATGACAATATATACTGGACAAAACTAACAACTAACCATTTTATTCATCCACTCCATGTTCATCTTTAACACGCCAGCCCAACTTGCGATAAGTTGCTAATCTTTTTAGATACATGCGGGCCAACATCGGAAGTTCCGCATCAACGTAATCGATTACAGTAAGCTCTGCCTTGGTACTCAAATTCCGTTCCAATCGACCTAAATATTGCACAATTGTCCCCGGAAAAGACCGTGGAGTAGTTAGGTGTAAGACCGTTAAATCTGGCACATCAAGCCCTTCTCCGGCAATTGAGCCAGTTGCAATCAAAACAAATGGCTGTTGCATATGTTTAATTTTGTCCAAAACCGCATTTCTACGTTTTGTGGGCATTCGACCTGTTAGCAATTCCACATCCAACGAGTTTTCTTTCATCAAAGCCACTAACCGTTCAGCATGAGCCACGCGATTTACCAAGACTAATTGTTTTTGACCACTATTTTCTTTAATTCTATCAATAATCTGCTGATTTCTTGTTTCATCAAAAGTAAGTTCTTGATTTATTTGAATAAACGTCGCCTCTGCTAATTCGTGATGTCCCTGTCCAAACTCAGTATGCTGAATTATGATTTGACGTCTCACATTCAATAGTGTTTTTTGTTCAATTTTGGCACTCTCATAGAGGATTTCACCAAATCGCAACTTTATTAAGGGAGTCAAACCATCCGCTCTTTCAAAAGTAGCCGTCATCCCATACATATATTTCGCGGCAACTGATCCCACGACTTGGTCATATGTATACGCAGCCGTATGATGTACTTCATCAAAAATCACCATTCCATACTTACTTAGAAACTCTGTTCGCGTAGTCATTTTCTCCAAAGACTGAATTGTCACAATATCCACTAACTCAGTGATGATCTTCTTTTGTCCAAGATACTGCCCAATTTTAGAATCAATTTTACGTGGTCGGCCTGTTTTAGTGAACGATGGCTTTGCTGAGCTATCAATGCTTAGAAAACGCTCTAGTTCTCGGTGCCATTGATTACCTAAATCATTCTTTGGTACAACAATCAACGTTGACACTTTTCGTTCTGCTATCAATGCTGCAGCAACCACCGTCTTGCCAAAACCGGTTCGAGCGACAACGACACCATCGTCTGCCTCCAGCATACCTTCTAACGCATCTAATTGTTCTGGATACAGTTGCCCATTAAAACTGACTTCCAATGGTCGGCCAGTGTTTCTAGCATCCGTCACCTTGCTCAACATATAATCATTTCTAATTCGTCTAAACAGCCCCCGCGGTAATATCAATTCATTTTCTCCAAATTCAGAAAATGATAAATAACGTGGCGTCTTATACACCGAACGTCGTGATTTAATTAATTTAAAATATTCAGGATTATTAAACACTGCCAAATTCCGTAGCTGTTGCACGGCCAAATCCGAAATGTTATCCAATTTGATGGTTAAATTTCTATTAATTTCAACCTCCAACTCAACTTGTTCCGTTGGCAATGCTAGCATTACTTGTTCAATTTCGACCTGCAATTTTTGAATCACGTCAAACATTTGTGAATCATATATTTTGACAATTCGATTTATGTACAGCCATTGATTCTTGAATGGCACAAAATTTTCATCGATAAACACACTTCGGCCAAGGTCCACTCGTTGGCCATTGAGTGGAGCCGCAATTAAATTTCCAAAGCCTTTTTGTGGTAACACATCTTGGTGCGGTATCATTCGATCAAAAGCATCAAACCTAATGTGTGGATTCATCTGCATAGCGCGTTGTAATATCAGTTGACCCAATTGTCGGGCGTGAACTGCTAATACTGGATTAACAAAGAAGAACCACACGTGTGCGCCTTCACCTGATTGAGATATTTCTACATTTGACTGCAGCTGAATCTCGGCTAAAACAGCCCTGATGGCCGGGACGATATCACGCCAATTTTGCTTATCAAAATCCAAAACTAAAAACATAGTTCTGTTGTCAGCTCCCATTGGATAGAAGCCGATGAATTTTTTACCTAATAGATGTTGTTTTATAACATAATCATTAATTGGTAGTATGTCTCCAGTGTTATAATCCTTAGCTGGTGAATACACCCATTTTTGAAGTTCTTTATTAAACCACCGCGATGCATACACATCATTACGAGCTTTAAAAACACTTTTGTACAATTCCACAGCACCATTTAAATCAGAAATCGTCATTTCAATTTGCTGAAATTGAACTTGAAATTGTTCCGCCCCCATAGTCAAATGCTTTGAATCACCATTGACAGAAAAAACGACGTATTGCATTTGTTCATATGGATTCAACGTGATATCTAAAATTTGAAATATTCGTTGTTTCTTATCTTGCCAAAGTTGTCCGATTTCTAACATCACATTTAGCTCCTAACATTTTTGACGAATGGTACATAAAAACGGTTACACTAATGTTCCCATTAATTTTAACCGTTTTACTTAATTTATTAAAATAATTGATTCGTTCTAAAATCTTAAATGTGCTTCATTTTCCTTGGTTTTTATGTCATTGGTTCAGCTGAATCAACCGAGTTTATTGTGCCTCATCAGCTTGCATTAACCAATCAACAATATTAATCACCGGTACACCGTCAATTTCAGTATATTCATACGCACGTTGAGTTATTAATATTTTCTCGTATTGATCGCGAATTTTTAATAGATTATCTGTTTCGCGATTTGAATTTGCTGGAATTTCATACGTTACTTGGACATACAACACTTTATTCAAGCGACGCGCCACGAAATCAACTTCTTCGCCACCTTGTAATTGTCCTACATCCACTTGATAACCGCGCCTGATCAATTCCAGGTAGACCAGGTTTTCCAAATCTCCACCTGCGCCACTCGAGCGACCACTCAAAGCCAAACGCCGCAACCCCAAATCAGCAAAATAATATTTATTATTGGTGCGTAAAATCTCTTTGCCCCGAATATCATAACGTTGGGCTTGGTAAATTAAAAATGCATCCTCAAGCATCCGCAAATAACTAGAAATTGTCGGTGCCGACACCTTTAACTTCCCTACTGAGAGCGTATTAGCAATATTGTTTGCACTACTCTGTTGTCCAACATTAGCGGCCAAAAAATTTGTTAATAATTTTAAAGCAACTGGTTCACGAACAGCGGCTCGATAAGCGACATCATTTAATAACACGGTATCGTAAATCCCACCAATAATTGAATCTTTAATCCCTTCGTTGCTCAATACAACTGCTGGAAAGCCACCATAATGCATGTAGGGTTTCAATGCTTGTTGCACCGCGAGCGCATCATTCGTATCTATCTCACTAAAAGCAACAAATTCCTTAAATGACAAGGGATACACTTTTATTTCGACGTAACGACCAGACAAATTTGTCGCCAGTTCACCTGACAACATTTTCGCATTAGACCCCGTAATGGTGATATCACTATTAAACGAAACCCGTAAACTATTGACGACAACTTGCCAATCTTCAACCAACTGAACTTCATCGAGCAGGAAATACACTTTTTCTTGTGTGTTAATGCCTACTTTGAAATGATCAAATAGCGCCTGTGCGTTCAATAAATGGCTGAAACTCATATCCTCAAAGTTGAGATAAAATATATTTTCTTTTTTGATACCCTTATTAATTAAATATTCACCGTATTGTTGCATCAAAACAGACTTACCGGCCCGACGAATTCCGGTAATAACCTTTATAAATTCTGTGTTTTCATAGTTTAGCAGTTGTTGTAAATATGGTTTGCGAATTATCATATCCTCACCTCTATATAAAGTATACTTTATAAAATTAGAAAAATAAAGATTTTGTAAAGTATGTTTTACGAAATCAAAGAATAACAACTAATGTAAAACACGTTTTACATTAGTTGTTATTTACTTATTCACTCAACCGTCGTGGCCATATCAAGGGCCACATTAAAATGGCCCCTATTGCAATTTGATTCCCGAATTTGATCATTTGTAGGAATTTGTAGGACTTTTGCTTAGTTGTAGGACTCTGTAGGACTTTTCTAGCTCATGTCTTAGTTACATACAAAAACGCCGTCCAACTCATGTTGAACGGCATTCTATTTACTTAGTTAGAAGCTATACTTATTTTCATCGTTGTCTTTGATATACTTTGACGTCAATCCCTCAGCTTCAAGGAATTCGCGGAATGGCACAAGATCTTGCGCTTCATACCGTTCCTTGTATTCATCCACAACATCAGTGCTATACAAGTTTGTATCGAGCTTCAATGTTTCCACTGGGATTGGACGATCCTTTGTAATCTTAGCGTCGATTACCACCACACGTCCTTGATTATAATAATCAAGCGCTTCTTGCATGACGAGGTCAATATCTTCAATTCGGCTCACCGTCAAACCAACCGCACCTTGAGCTTCACCAATTTTAGCATAGTCAACATCGGTGAAATCGACTCCAAAATTATACGTATTAGTGTCTTCATACTTATTTTTGATGAAGCCATACTCGGTATTGGTGAAGACAACATTAATGACTGGCATATCATACCGGACATTAGTGACAACATCTGGATAGGTCATCGAAAACGCGCCATCCCCCATCAAATTCCAAACTTGGCGATCCGGGTAAGTATTCTTAGCTCCGATTCCACCAGGCAAACCAATTCCCATCGTGGCAAATAGTGGTGAGGTCCGCCACATATTCTTTGGCGTCATGTGCAAGTGACGGACAGACATTTGCGTGACATTTCCCACATCAATTGAGAAAATCGCATCTTCGGCAGCATACTTGTTAATGGCATTATAAACTTGGTAAGGCTGTAAAGCGCCCTCAGTCTTTTGCTCCAGCTTATTCATATAATCACGCCAGTTTTGCACGTTTTTGATGTTAGCGTTCCACCAAGCTGACTCATTAACTGGCGTCACCTTATCCAAAATTGCATCAATAGCAGCCCCAGCATCAGCTAAGATTGCAACATCAGTCTGGTGCCGCTTGCCTAACATGGCTGGATTGTTATCAATTTGAATGAATTTATCGATATTTCTAAATGTGCCTTCAACCTCGGCGAAGGGGAAGTTGGTCCCGACAAACAATACCGTATCAGCTTCAAGAACTGCTTCATTAGCTGGTTTCCAACCAACCCGGAAGGTCGATCCAGTAAAGCCTTCAAAGTCCCATTCGAATGTTTCATAGTTCTTACCAGTGGTAATAATGGGCGCCTTCAGCTTACGCGAGAGTTCTTGCACTGCCTCACCGTGGCCCATGGTACCAATTCCAGCATAAATCACCGGCCGCTTGGCTTGATTTAGAATTTCCACTGCAGCGTCAATATCTTCATCATCCACTGGTGCTGGCTTGTATTCTTTGTACTTCAACCCTGACGAATAAAGTGGTGTTGAATAAATCGACTCAGCATCAATCTCTGCAAATCCGAAATCAGCTGGGACTTCAAGCACGGCAACCCCACGTTTCGCAATGGCGGTCCGAATCGCGTCATCCACAAGGTGTGGCAATTGTTCAGCAGTGGCAACCCGGCGGTTATACACTGCAATATTTTCATACATTGGATTTTGATTTAATTCTTGGAATGAATCCATATTCAATTCACGCACAGGCTTTGAACCAAGGATGGCCAGCACTGGAATATTATCCATGGCTGCATCATAAAGGCCATTGATCAAATGTGTAGACCCAGGTCCACCTGAACCCACAGCCACCCCTAATTTGCCGCCAAACTTCCACTGCATCACCGCCGCCATAGCTCCGACTTCTTCGTGTTTCACTTGTAGAAACTTAATGTTATTTTCTGGATGACCCATGGCATCCATTAATCCACTTAAAGTACCTGAAGGAATGCCATAAATTGTATGAACACCCCAACCTTCCATCACTTTCAAAGCAGCTAAACCGGCAGATATTTTCTTGTCTGACATGATATAAATCCCTCCTATAATGTGAAAGTCTTTGCAAGCGCTTTCATTCCACTAACTAAAAGTATATCGTTAATATTCCGGAATTTCAACACTTATAGGCAGTACACAATCCATCACATTTCCATGCTTTTACGGCTTACCACACACAAAAACGCCATCCGACTCGCGTCGGATGGCGTTTCCTTTTGTAATTTGAACCAAATTGTCAAATCGATAATATAAATATTAACGCTTTGAGAATTGTGAAGCTTTACGGGCTTTCTTAAGACCTGGCTTCTTACGTTCCTTCATACGTGAATCACGAGTCAACAATCCGGCAGCTTTCAAAGCTGCACGGAAGTCAGGATCCACTTCAAGCAAGGCACGTGAGATACCGTGACGGATGGCCCCAGATTGACCTGAGAAACCACCACCATTTACGTTTACCAAAACATCATAGTTTCCTAGAGTTTCAGTTACGTTAAATGGTTGAATCATAACCTCACGCAAATTAGCGAAAGGAATGTATTCTTCAGCAGACTTGCCGTTGATTGTAATTGCGCCGTTACCGGGTACCAAACGTACACGAGCAACAGAGTTCTTACGACGACCAGTTCCGTAATATTGTACAGTAGCCATAATACTTATTTCTCCTTTCCGCTAATTAGATTAAGTTAGTGATATCCAACACTTCAGGCTTTTGAGCTGCTTGTTCGTGATTTGCATCAGCATAAACATGTAGCTTCAAAGCTTGTTGGTGACCAAGGGTACCCTTTGGCAACATTCCTTGAACTGACAACTCAATTAAGCGTTGTGGGTTCTTTTCACGCAAGTCGCCTGCAGCACGTTCCTTCAATCCACCTGGGTGGTTTGAGTGATGGTAATAAATCTTGTCAGTAGCCTTCTTACCAGTCAAAGCAACGTTTGCTGCGTTGATAACGATGACATTGTCACCTGTATCGACGTTTGGTGTGAAAGTAGGCTTGTTCTTACCGCGTAAGATTGATGCAACGACTGTTGATAGACGTCCCAATGGAACATCAGTCGCGTCGATGATGTACCACTTACGATCAATCTCATTTGGCTTTGCCATATAAGTTGTACGCATGGAAATTTCCTCCAATATTCTGTTTGTTTACATACTACAATAAAAATTCCGTACCAGGGACTTTCCAATAAGTGATGGTAAACAATACCGAGATATATCTTACCCCATTTCAGCCCTATAAGTCAATAAGAAAGACAGAGATAAATCGATGAGTTTCAAAAGTCGCAATGTAGATTTTTTAAGATTTATTTTTCGAATGTAGATTTTTGTAGAAATTTGTAGATTATCGGCAAATTTATCGTATACTAAAGATAAATAACCTCGCAAAAGGAGCGCACCCATAATGGCTAAAGCAAATAATTTTTCACCAAATTACGGCATCTTACCGCATTCGTTTATCCAACGTGATGACATCATCGCCAAGCTCGGCGTTGCTGTGGCCAATAAGTATTCACCCTTTAGGTCAACGATTATCGACGGCCTCCGTGGGGTGGGGAAGACGACCCTAGCGCTTGAATTCGAACGCTTAGTTAAAAAGAACGACAAGTCAGCCATCATTATCCACGTCACTAATCAAATTAATATGAGCGACGACATTATCGATGGCCTGCGCCTCCATATTAAACCGAAGAATAAATTAAAGGGCGCCAACGCTAATGTCCTCGGTACAGGGCTTGGAGTTACAACTGACCAAGAAATTTATCAACCGCAATCATTTAGTGGTAAAGTCCAACAAATCATGGAACAAATTGGTTCCAAACGCTTTGTATTATTTGTCATCGATGAGGTTCAAGGTAACTTAGACGGTCTCAGACAATTTGGCACCGTGTTTCAAGAACTGAAAAACACGTACAACGTCATGGTGATCTTCACTGGTTTATCAAATTACGTGGATTCAATGCTCACTGACAAATTATTGACGTTCCTACAACGTTCAGAACGCTTGACGTTGACTGCACTAGATGAAAGTGCGATTGCGCAAAAATATCTGTCAATTTTTGGCCAAAACGGTAAAACAATTGCACCACAAATCGCCCTCCGATTAGCAAATCTGAGCGCTGGTTACGCTTTTGCCTTCCAAGCAATTGGCTACCAAATCTGGGAAACTGGTGACGCGGTAATCGATGAACAAACGATTCAAAAAGCTTTGCCCTTTATTCAGCTGCAAATGAATAAGAAAGTTTTTGAGTTGATTGATCGTGACTTGCCTAAAAAACGACACGAGTTCTTATTGCAAATGGCGCAATCACAAATCCGCGCTAGTGCAGCTGAAATGAATGAGCGTGTAGACGGTAATGTAAATTCGATTAACCAACTACGCATTGAACTGATTAAAATGGATTTAATCAAGAAAGTTAGCGCCGGCTATGTTTGGTACACGTTGCCTTTCATGCGTGAATTCTATTTTGAAAAATTACACGCGGACCCAATCGAGAATTGGTGAGCAAACTAACGTAAATTAAAACGCCAATCTTTGGAATGGCGTTTTAATTTTATACAAAGTTCTTAAAACATTTATTAATAAAATGCTTCCACCAATTCAGCTTCGTCAAAAGCCTGTCTGATATTTTTTCCGTCAAATATTTTGGCGTTAATCAGTTTATCAACCGCTTCTTGATCATTATTTGAGGTGATAGAAAATAATATCCATTCTTCATCATCACGTGCATGCCAGTCACTAACTTCTAAATAAAAGCCTTCATCAACTGTATATCCTTGAACAAAATAATTTTTATTGTGATATGAAATCATAATCTCATCACCATGATAAAAATGATCTAGAAGTTCCGGCCATGTTGTATGTTTCATACGAGTTATCTCCCAACTCATTAAGGTCATCGCTAACGGCTTTTAATAATCCACTGATTTCAAATACAGCCCACTAGCCGGTGCTGTCAAGCGGGCTTGTTGGCGATCTTTGGCTGCCAACAAACGCGGAATATCGTCAGCTGGTCGTGTGCCCATCCCGATTTCAAGCAACACTCCGACCATGATTCGAATCTGATTATACAAAAATCCCGTCCCCGTAAACTCAAAGACAATCTCATCCTCATCGGCATGATTCTCAATCAAAACGTTGGTCACAGTCCGCACGGTTGTCTTTGCTTGGAAGCCAGCCGCCGCAAACCCAACCCAGTCGTGTTCTCCGAGGTAGTCACTGATTGCGGTATCCATCTTAGCAAAGTCCAATTTACGATGCCAGTGGCCAGTATAATTACGTTTAAAAGGATCTCTAAACTCTGTGGTCGACAATCGGTATCGATAAGTCTTAGTATGTGCGCTATATTGCGCATGAAAATCATCATCCACCCGCTCAATCGACACAATGCCAATGTCATATGGCAGCATTGACGCCAATCCCTTGCGCACACCTTCTGGATGAATATCAAATGGCAAATCAAAATGGGCGACCTGCCCTAGAGCATGCACACCCGTATCGGTCCGGCCTGAACCTTGCACACGAATATGCTCGGCAGGATTCTTGGCCATTTGATTAACGACTTTTTCTAATTCTAACTGCACGGTCCGCTTACCAGGTTGGACTTGCCATCCAAAAAAATCCGTGCCATCATATGAAATTACTGCGCGATAACGTGGCATAACCTTACCCCCACACGAATCTAATCACTAACAAAACAACCGTAAACCCAGCAAACCCGAGCATTGCCAGGGTGTCTTGCAGCTGCCAAGTCAACACACGATATTTGGTCCGGTTCTCACTATCCCGATAACCGCGGGCTTCCATCGCATCCCCCAATTCAATCGCACGTTTAATTGCATTGATAAACAAAGGAATCAACAACGGAATAAACGCCCGAATGCGCTTCACGACACTACCTTCGTTAAATTCAACGCCGCGTGCACGTTGCGCATTCATGATGGCTTCAGCTTCATCCATCAAAGTCGGCACAAATCGTAACGCAATCGAGAGCATCAGCGCCAATTCCGCCACCGGCACACCTAGCTTCTTCAACGGCCGCATTAAAGCTTCCATCGCATCCGCCACTTCAAGCGGTGGCGTCGTCAAGGTCAAGACCGTTGAGAATAAGATAATCAACATAAAGCGCACAAAAATCGCAATAGCGTTGTAGACCCCATCGTCAGTGATACGAATAATGCCCCAGTGCACCCACGTTTGGCCAGTGGTCGTAAAGAAAATTTGCAGCGCTGTCGTCAACAGCATCAAAAACAACATCGGGCGGACACCCCGAATAAATACGCCAATCCCTAAGCCGGTTAACGAAATCACAAATAACGTGAAAATCGTCGCCAAACCGTACCCAACGACACTTGAGGCGAAGAAAATCACAAAGATAAACAAAATACTAATTATCAACTTAGTCCGCGCATCAAGGCGGTGAATCCATGAATCACCGGGCATATAGCGACCTAACAAGACCTTATTAAACATGTGCGGCCCCCTTGAGTTGCTCGGCCAATTGATCAGCGAGACTATCTAAATCTAAAATATCGTGGACTGACACACCTTTATCCGCCAATAAATCAGCGAACTGCTTGGCCATTGGCACATCAAGTTGCTTGGCATGGAGCCACTCTGCATCCGCAAAAACTTCACTTGGCGTACCGGTTTTTACCACCGTGCCAGCTTCAAATACAATCACGTGTTCTGCATATTGGGCGACGTATTCCATTTGATGAGTGATCAAAATCACTGTCATTTCGCGTTCTTTTTGCAAATTAGCAAATAACGTCATCAATTCAGCTTGTCCCTTGGGATCCAAACCAGCAGTTGGTTCGTCGAGAATCAAGATTTCAGGTTCCATCGCCAAAACCCCAGCAATCGCCACCCGTCGCATTTGCCCACCTGACAAATCAAAGGGCGAGCGCTCATCAAAAATATCGTTCATCCCCACTGTCCGCAAAGCAGCCTGTGCCACGGCCTTAGCTTCAGCATCCGACTTACCGAAATTTTTCGGACCAAACATTACGTCACGTAAAACAGTTTGCTCAAACAATTGGGCTTCTGGAAATTGGAAAACCATCCCCACATGTTGGCGGACTTTATTGGTTGCTTTGGCCACAGTGGTCGGCAACAACGTAATCTCCTCAAGTTCAATTTTACCGAGTGTTGGAATCACCAACCCGTCAATCAATTGGGCAGCAGTCGACTTACCTGACCCAGTATGGCCAATAATTGCCGTGAATTTGCCGGTTGGGATTTCAAAATTAACATCAAAAAGGCTCTCGGTCGCAAATGGCGTCCCGAGTTGATAGGTGAATCCTACTTGGTTGAAATTGATTGCCATAACCAATCTACCATGCCTTCCGTTGTTTGATATGCCTTGGGAACGTCAACGCCCCGCTCCGCTAGTTTTGCTTTTAATTCTTCGGCAAACGGAACTGCCAAGCCAAACGCGCGTAAAGTCGTTGCGTCTTTAAAGATTTCAGCTGGTGTGCCGGTTTCTTCTAAAACGCCGTCATTTAACACAATCACTTGGTCAGCACTCGCCGCTTCTTGAATATCATGCGTGATTGATAAGACCGTTAACTCAGCCCCTAGTTCTTTCTTTAATTCCCGCACAACTTCAATCATCTCGGTCCGCCCATGGGGGTCGAGCATTGACGTTGCTTCGTCTAAAATCAAAACTTTAGGTTCAATGGCCAAGACGCTGGCAATCGCCACGCGTTGTTTTTGCCCACCTGATAAACGAGCTGGCTCCCGGGCCGCAAATGCATCCATATGCACTTGTTCTAAGGCTGCTTTGACACGTACCAACATTTCCGCACGTGCAATCCCCCGATTTTCCATTCCAAAAGCGACATCATCTTCAACGGTGGCGCCGACGAATTGATTGTCTGGATTTTGAAAGACCATGCCGACCAAATCTCGAATTGTCCACATGTTTTCAGCAGTTGATTCAACCCCATCTATAAAAATACTGCCGGTTTGTGGCGTCAACAAATAATTTAGCAACTTAGCTAATGTCGATTTCCCCGAGCCATTATGCCCAATAATTGCCACCCAGTCGCCTTTGTTAACCGTCAAAGACAAATCCTGCAAAGCTGGCTGTTTGGCTTCTGGATATGTGAATGAAACATTTTTCAATTCAATCATCGCTGACATTATTGGTCACCTTCCTTTAAAAATACTTACTAAGTATCATACCAGAAACACCACTATAGTGCAGTTAAATCAGGAAATTTTTCGCATTGAATCTGCTATACTAAAAGATATAAATTCCACGTCTAAAGGAGCTCTCATGGCAGATATCGATCTATCTCGCAGCAACGATTACCGCAACGTCACTGACTACTACAAAAACATGGCCGATGAAGCCATTCGTGCCGACCTCGATCAGCATCGTTCTCAGGCAGTTTCAGTGATGCAAAATCTTACGCACGATTTCAACAAAGCCACCGCCGTGCGCAACAGCAACGCCTTTGCCACGCGTAAATTAATTTTTATGAATCCGATTAATGAGTCATTCCCCGACCGCGTCGAAGGTTCAAAAAAATGGGATCGCCGCGGTTCAGTCGGTACCTACAATTATGAGCACATCGAACACCATCGCGTCACGGATTATCAAATGGTTTTTGATACTCTGCATGAGGAGGGCTACACGATTTATGCCGTTGATAACATTGACGAATATGCCCCACAAAACCTTTTCACCGTGACCTTCCCTGAAAAATCAGCCTTTGTCTTTGGCGAAGAACAAATCGGGTTAGCTGACGAACTGATCAAAGCCGCGGATGCGATGGTGTATATCCCGCAAGCCGGCTCAGTCCGTTCATTAAACGTCTCGGTTGCTCATGGAATCGTCATGGCCTTTTACGCCGCTCAACATCCCATCGTTAAATAAGCACACCACATAAAAAATCCGTCGCATCACGCTAACGGATTTTTTTAATTACTTATGCAAATCATCATAACGAGCAGTCATTTTGCCGTTAAGCACACCACCGATTTTTTTCATTAAGTAAGGCATCAAATAGTGATCAAGTCCCAATGCTCGTCCAGCGCCATTCATCAACGCCAAGCCGGCAAATGGCAAAATCAACGCCGATAATGAAGGATGCGCCGCGATTAACACGATGGTCGTCAAGAATGTGAAGAACCCGGCAATTGAAGTGAAGAGGCCAAAGACCAATAAGAGTCCCAAAATCACAAACCACGTGCCAAATGTACCACTTAAGGCTGTACCAGTGACAATCAATGATGCCCCCGTCACAATGCGCAACGGTACGGCCCACAAAACATTCCCCAAGCGTGAAGAATGGCCATGGAACGGCGTCCGTTCATTAGGTGTCCGGAAGAATTCATCCACTGCATAGTGGAAAATATGATAGACCGACATAATTTGCAAGAAGAAATAGAAATTAATGCCGTGTTTGATGAGATTGGCCAAGAACCCCGCCAATGGTACCTTGTCATACAAGTAGGCAACCGCATAATGTGAACCCACTGAAACCGCAAAGCCTTGATAATGGCCCCGGAACATCTTGCGCACACCTTTACCGGTCAAATCATACATAATATTTGGCACCACGGTATTAGCAGCCGATTCGCCACCTTCAACCGTTTGTGGTGTCCAACCAGAACGCGGATTATCAGGAATTGTCCGGGCTGGTTCTTGATAAGCAGCAACATCCCCAGCCACATAAATATCTTCTTCACCAACCGCACGCGAATAATCATCAGCTAAGAACCGTCCCGCTGGCCCAGTTTGCAAGCCCCATTGTGAACCTTGCTCTTTGGCTTTGACACCGGCCGTCCAAACCAATGTTTCAGTCGGGATTTCACTACCATCAGCCAAAACTGCGGCATCTTCTTTGACCGCAGTAACTCCCGTCGCCTTCAACAAGCGCAAACCATGCTTAGTCATATAGTGCTCAGCTTTGTCGGCCAACTTGCGATCAGTCAACATATTCAAAATACTTGGTGCAGCTTCAACCACGGTCAAGGTAATTTCAGATTCAGCTAAAAAATTAGCTTCAGCAAGTTCTTTGCGTTGATCAATCAATTCACCGGCTAATTCCACCCCAGTAAAGCCAGACCCAACGACGACAATGCTTAATTTAGCCGCCCGCTTAACGGGGTCCAATTCACGCGCACCTTCATTGATCACTTGCTCAATGTGTTGGCGCAAACGCAAAGCTTCTTCATAAGACCACAACGTATAGCCATATTCAGCCACGCCTGGGGTTCCAAAGGTATTTGTTGTCCCCCCAGTAGCCAAAACCAACTTCTCATATGGAATTACGCCAGCCGAAGTCGTAACTGACTTGGCAACTTTATCAAAGCCCGTCACTTCAGCCGTAACCACTTTAACATTCTTTTGACCGTGGAATAATTGCTCCAAATCAAATTGAATATGCTTAGGCTCAACACGCTTGGTTGCCACCTCATGCAATTCGGTCATATACGTAAAGAATGAGTGCTTATCAATCAAGACAACTTGATATTCTGTGTTACCTGCCAGTTGCCGACCTAATTTGCGCGCCGCAAACACCCCAGAATAACCAGCTCCGACAACAACAATATTTTTAGTCATAATTTTTGCTCCAATCTTATTTTTTCTTCTTTACAAAGCCTAACTTTGCTTATGTACCAACTCTTCAAGACTTATTTTACTCTCATTTGTTAAAAATTGGCTGAATTTGCATTCGGCATGCTTTAATTAGTTTAATTCCCGTAACCGCGCCCGCAATGCATCATCATAGGCTGTCAAATATAAGCCGTACTTACCGCGTTTCATCAAGACATTCAATACATTAGCAATAAACGCTTTGTATTCCGCTTCTGTGAAGTTAATGTCTTTGCGCTTTTTGAAAATTTCTTTATGCGAATATTTTTCAGGCATAATCGTCATCGAATCAGTCTTGGCGTCATAGCCAAACGAGGGGCCAATAATCATCCCCACATAATTCAAATCAAAGCCCTGCAAGGTATAAATCGTGCCAACTTGGGTGATCGATGACTCGCGTTTAGCCCAGTGCATGCGTTGGGGATCCCATTCATCCCATGGCAAAGAAAATGAATCCATCTCCACATTATGCCGCCCGTCAATTCGCGGAAAACCAGATGTCGCTACAACACGGCTTAATCCAACGGCTTTATTTTGCTGTTTGATCTGGTCATACAACTCACCCGCAGTTTCAAACACCTTGTATTCAAATTCACTATTGGTTGGAAACGGCTGCATGGGCTGTTGAGCAGTCAGGGCATCCATCCAAGCGACTTGTTCTTCACTCGTAATCATCCGATATTGAAAATTCATGTCAAAATGTTTTGACGGGTGTTGCCCAATCGTTTTTTGCAACAATTGCTTTGACCAATACATTTTTGATTGAAACACTTGTGCAAAGTCATAGACCACCACGACCACTTTAGCGAGGTTCATCAAATCAGTTAATTGGTTTTCACCGCGATAGTGCGCGTATGGTTCAGGCTTTGACAGCAATAAATGGGCTTCATCAACAAAGACAACATCATATTGTTGATGATTCTTTTGTGCTTCATTAATCAATGGCGTGGGCCGGCTGATATGTTTTGGATTAATCCCGGGCATATCAACTGCCATATCGCGATACGCTTTAAACAGCTCCGGATGATTGACCACGAGCGCAGTTTTATAGCGCTTGTCAGCTAAATATTGTTGGACCAATTCCATCAGCACAACTGATTTTCCAGTCCCCGCTGCCCCTTCAATAACCGCTACGGCATGTGCGTTGGTTTGAATACTTTGCCCAATATATGCATTCATTTCCGCTATGATGCGATTCTGATCGGCGGACAGATTGTTGACCAAAAATTGTTCCTTTAAAATTTCATTCATTTTCATTCTGATTTCTATATTATTTTGACGAAGCCTACTTTCCATATTACCACGAAAAAACACATTCATTTGACTGAATGTGTCGTTAACTTTTATCCAGTTTAATCGGCTGACAACGCATCGATTGGGTTTAACTTTGAAGCTCGGCGCGCTGGTAACAATGCGGCCAAGAATGAAATTATCAACGCTACCACGAAGGCAAAGATGATATTGCCCAGCGAAATTTGAATCATGTTGTACTTTGCAATCTTGTACAAGGCTTGATTTAAGACGGCGCCGATACCATACGCCAAAACCAAGGCCAACAAGGCTGAGAACAAACCGATAAATAGTGATTCTGAGGTGAACAATTGGCGAATGTCACGCTTTGATTCGCCCAAAGCCCGCAAGATGCCGATTTCTTTGACACGCTCAGAAACTGACATGTACATTGATACGATAATCATCAAAGCTGAAACCACCAATGAAATTGCGGCAATCGCAGCCAAGACGTTGGTCGCCAAATCAACAATCGTGTTAATCGTCTTCAAGATATCGCCAACGGTAATTGAATTATAAATTTTCTTGCCATCCACCTTGATAGCGTTAATCTTCTTAGCGGTGGCCTTTACGTTCTTAGGGCTATCAGCTAGAGCGCTCACATAAGTTGCCCCAGTGCTTGCGCCATTGGCTTTTAAAGCAGCCTTAGTCGTTTGATAATTCATTAAATTCATTTGGGTGCTGCTATCAGTGATTCCAGATACCGTCAGCTCTTGGCTAATCTGTACTGGCTTACCATCAGCTCCCAGCGCCATATAAACGACATTGACTTTCTTACCAACCAAGGTCTTCCAAGCCGTCTTATTCCACTTTTGAGCGACCGTCTTTTTATCCAAGACAATCTCATTAGCACCCGGCTTCTTACCGACCTTAAAACTCGAATCAGTGAAGGCTGACGTGTAAGTTTGCGCTTGTTGCAATGTGTAGTTTTGCCCATCAATGGTCAACATCACATTTTGTTCTGCAAAGCCAGGTTCAACTTTCTTGATGTGACTAACCTTCTTAATGCGTGCGACTTGCTCAGCGGTAAAAGTGACATTACTTCGACCTGCAGCAGCTGCTCCGGCAATCCCAGTTTCCTTACCGGTCCGCTTCATCACCGTGATGGAATTGGGATTGACCATGTCATTAACGGTCTTTTGGATATACCCTTGAATACCGTTACCCAACCCACTAAAGAGCAAGACGGCAAAAATCCCAATCGCTGTCCCCAACATAATCAGCGAATTACGCCAAAAATTATACGTCAGGTGCTTAAAGGCATTGCGGTAGCTAGCAAAGGTCGACATGGGCCGTGAACCCAAGCGCGTCGTATTGGTTGGCACTGCATAGGCTGGCTTAATACGTTCGTCGCCATCAATTTTTCCATCCGCCAAATGCACAATCCGCGTCCCGTGATTAGCGACATCTTGTGAATGCGTCACAGCAATGACTAACTTGCCATCTTCGGCAATCTTTTGCAAAATCGCCAATACTTCGTCGGTATTTTGCGCATCCAAAGCCCCAGTTGGTTCGTCGGCAATGATGATTTGGGGATCTGATGCCAAGGCCCGTGCAATCGCAACCCGCTGCTTTTGCCCACCAGACAGTTGGTTAGGGTGCTTTTTGACTTGATCCGACAATCCAACTGAAGCCAACAAATCCAAGGCGCGTTGCGTGCGTTCCTTACTTGAAAGCTCAGTCATGTCCAACGCAACCAACACATTATCCAAGACCGTCAAATGTGAAATCAAATTGTACGCTTGATAAATATACCCAACCGTCCCACGACGATAGGCATCCAACTTCTTTTCTTTTTTGTGATCCAAAACTTCGCCATCAACGGTAACTTCACCTTCAAAATTACGGTCGAGACCCCCAATGATGTTCATCAACGTTGACTTACCACCACCGGACTCGCCTAGAATTGAGACGAATTCGCCTAATTCAAATTCCAAATCAATGCCTTTTAAGACCGGAAATTCTTCCTTACCCAAAAAGTATGATTTGTGAATCGCTTTCAATGAAATAATTGCCATTATGGTTCCTCTTATTTTCTGCTATGCTCATGTTTTTTCTCTTAATACTAGGTAAGTATACTCTGTATTAATAAGTAAAGCCAGGATTATGTGTCAAGTTACCTAACAAAAAAAGACCCAAGTCACCTTGCGTCTTTTGTAGCACTTATTTGTTTGCTTGCAACGCTGGAGTCCACGCATTGTCAGCTAACTTTAAAATCATAGTATATGGTTGGTCAATCGTTTCCACCGTCAATTCACAGACCGCTGGTGTCAACCGACTACCTGCATTGTACTTGCCCATTTTGACATGTTCTTTGTATTCTTGCATGCTGCCGTTTTCACGGGCTAAGAATTGACCTTGAGTAAAGTATTCCCAATTACTTGAACGCCCATTTTTAGCCCCAACTTGGCCAGTGTGTGAAACTTTACCAGCCAAGATCCGACTGGTAGTATCGGCGAGCTTGTAAATCCCGGTACTATTGTAAAGCCGGTTTGAAATATCTTCAGCTTGGCGATGTGCATTTTCAACCTGCACACCAGCCGTCGCCAATTCATCATACAAGTTTTGCTTACGAGTTAGCGCAGCAGCAGATAAAATGCTTAAATCATCATAGCTCAATGACTTTGGCACCACCGCATCACAATTCGTCAACCATTGGTCACCATAACCATACAGACCGGTGTTTTGTGGTTGACCATTTGTAATTTCACCAGTTTCAGCAATGCCATATGAATGATCAAGCTTGTGCAATACTTCCGTCGTAGAAACTTCTGATGCAACCTTATTGATGCCCTTGTTGATTCGGTATGAGAACAAGTAATTATTCGTCTTGAACTGATCTTGTTCGGCCTTTAACCCAGCTTTTTCGGCCGCCAGCTTAGTTTGTAGCGCATCAAACTTTGAATCTTCGTTGGTTTCGTTATTCACATCAACCTTCATCGGCTTGGTACAGCTTTGAATTTGGGCCTTAGCATCCAAAATGATTGATTGCGCCTTGTTCCAATCGGCCACAGCCAACGTTGAATCCGCCCGATTATCCCCGATTTCAGCTTGCAAACTGGCAATGATTTCTTCGTTCTTTTCTTTCTTGGTCTCCCATGTGAAATAGTCATAATCAATAGCCGTTTGATACATCAAGTGTAACAAGGTCATTTGCGTGCCAACACTCTCGTAGAAGTCGGCCCGTTCAGCAAAGGTTTCGTTGTTGAAATCATATTTTTTCGTCATATATTGATCAAACAGGTCAAAGATATTGCTATCAGACCCAGCCTTCACGCTCGTCATGTGATTATTATCAAAGTCTTTAAACGAAGCCACTGCACTCAACAACTTAGGATATTCTTTATCCATAAATGAGCGATTAGTAGTGCCACCTTCACTAGCTACAACCGATTGGACAACTGAACCCGCCTTATCTAGTTGATAGAGCTTTTTAAAGGCCAAATCCATATCTTCCATGGTGATTTGTTGCCCAGCTGACACTTGACTGTTGCGTTCGTCTACAAAGCGCTGCAGTTCGCTTGGAATATCGGTCGCTTTGATTTCACCATCTTTGGCTTCACTCAAAACTAAATTCAGCAAGCGCGTAACTTGTAGGCCATCCCCCAATGTGTTTGCCGTTTCACTCGAAGCGGCATTAACTTCATTAAATGAATCCATTTGGGCCTTGAAGTCGCGGATAATCGTTTTTTCACCCGCATCTTCAAAGTCATGGCCAACCGCGGCAAATGAGGCAATTTGATCTGAAATCATATCCAACTTACGCTCAACTGTCTTCAACTTTTCAATTACCGGGTCAACGCGCAAGTCTTGTTGGGGCTTGCGGAACAGCCCTGATGCATCTAGCAAGCCAAATGCAACATCAAGAAGCGGGAAGAAGCCTGTCAAACCCTTACGGAAACGCATCAATTCACCATTGCTACCGTAAATCACTTCTTTTTCATATCGACAAAACGCTTGCACAGTATCGTATGTCGTAAAGCGCGCAATATTAAACCCATTTACTTTAACATCAGTATTGTTTGCATAATCATTTGATCCCACGCCACTAGGGGTTGTTTCAAGGCCTTGCCCCCATTGCACGCGTGGGTGGTAAGTATCCGTGATGGGCAATTTAAACTTTTTGTTGTTCCGTTCTTTATCGTCATAGCAAAGTGAACTTTCAGCAAATACTATGTTGCCTTCGTTTGAGTTACTAGTGTTGTATCTAAAATTCGCCCCTTTGCTAAATTTCAAGTTCAAAACACCGTGACCACCGACTTCAGTGGCTGTGGCAGCGTCGATTTTAGCATCAGCAAACGCACCATCAAAACTAAGGTATTGGCTGGGATTATGCGCTAATTCCTCAGACAATTGCTTACCGACATTGATTTCAGTTTGATAATGCATCAACCCCTTGATTTTTGCATCCTCGGTATACGCCACATTGCGCGTGTTGTCACCGGCAAACTTCACATTTAGTTGTTGCACTGGAATCTGAATTTCAAATAGTTTGTTGAAATGATTCAACGCTGCTGGGAGCGTTAAGGTAATATTTTTTACCCCAGGCTCAATTTCAATATTTCGTAAATCAACATGTAATTTTGAAGTGTCTTTTTCATCGACCGTCGCCACTTGATTAACTTGTTTCAGGTTTTTGACGAGCAAGGCTGAAAATGTATTTGGTTCCTTGGCGTAGTTATTGAACGTACCTGAAGCCAACGCATGATGTTCACTATCAAACAATTGCACATCAAAAGCAATATAGTTAGATGCATCATAAATCGCTTTAACTGGCTTTGAGTCAGCTTTTAAGTTTGACACTTCCATTTGGCCATCATAATCATCTTGTTTGGGTGCTGGCACAACTGGTTCGGCATCCTTTTCAGCTTTGTAATCAAAGATAATTGGTTCACTAGCTTTGTGCGTCGTCGTAACAACGCCATGATCGTTACCAATCTCAGTCCAGACATACGCTTGATAATACTTTGCAGCAGGTAATTCGCTTGGCAAAGTAAGTTGGACAGTTTGTTCATCGCTGCGATTATTCATGTTCGAGCGCCCGCGACTGACCAACTTACCAGTCTGTGCGTCAACCAACTTATAGGCGACACGACCAAGCATTGGCACAGTTGCCTTCAAAGTAACTTTTTTGCCGTTTGATCCACTCAGTTTTTCATCGTCCTTTAGCAGTTGGTCATTCCCCGTCACAACTGATTTTGGACTCTTGGCGTCAACCACCGTCGCTTCATAATTTTCGTGTTGGTTTTTGTTTTGAGCATATGACCATTCACGCCAGTTTCCAGCGTCGGCATCGGATACAACATCGCTATCGCTTGCATTATTTGTAGGTTTGATTGGTGCCAAATCCAGCAAATCCGCTTTCTTCAATTGAATAATTGGTCGAATCCCCGCCTTGGCTTTGACATCACTAACGACCCCGGCCTTATTCGTTATCCGCATGGCTTCACCTGGAATTGAAGTCACCTTGCTATTTGAAACATAAGCTGAAAAGGGTGTCCGGGTCCAAATTGCACGTTCGCCATTCGTTTCGCCTTTAACGCCTGCATACGCAAAGAGTGGGCTCTCCAATGAAGCTTCTACCTTTTGATCAGCTGTTGGTCCAAGGTTGACACGATCAGACTGGTCTGTGTGATCTAACATTTCTGGCAGGTACATGTAGGTTGCTTGCGTCTTCGTATTCCAATCACTCGACCACTTAGGTTGCTTATCGTCACCAACAACACTTGACTCACCTGAATAAGCTTCTGTCAGTTGCCGTGAATGTACCGCTGAGCTAACTAACTCATTAGCCTCAACACCTGAAAAAGCTTGGTCATTAATACTTTTTAAAGTCGTGTTCAGATTACTATCTGCAAACTTAGCTGTCTTAGCGTCATATTCCACGCCATCCACCAAAGCGTAGTGGCTCATCAACGTATACACACCATCTTTATCGTTGATCACATCCCACAAAATTGGTCGCGATTGCTCCTCAATTGCATCAGGATTTGTATCATGGCTATTCCATTGATGCTTCGTGGTTCCAAAGTATAGACTATCTCCCAACGAAAAACTTTTAGGGTCACGTAAGCCAACTGCAGGCTTCAAATCCTCACCCCAATTGTACTTGGCAGCCTTGGCAGTATCTACAGTTGGTTTTGTGTCATCGGCGGCTGGTGTCTCATCGCCATTTTCAATTACATCACTCGTCACATGCCCAGCTGTAAGTTTAGTCGCTCCATCAGCTAAAACCACCATACTCGGCGCCAAAGTTGCTGACAAAGTAATCCCAATCAACGACGCCGCCATCATCTTTTTCATGTTTTTTGAATTCATCATAATATTGCTCCTCAAGTTTGAACAGTTCTTCTATCTGAATACTATTATAAATAGTTTATGTATAACTACGGTAGATAGCTTGTAAAGATTATGTAAACATGTTAGTTTGCAACACAGGCGCCTCCCAGGTCCTGGATTTTGCTCATAGAGTCATTTAATTTACTCACTTGCTTAATCTAATTGCGTATAAATTAGCAAGTTTATCTTTTATGATAGAAGTAGATAATAATTAGGAAAGGTGGTGGCAAAATTGAAAAAATTAATTTTAGCAATGAGTTTAATCGTAATTTGTCTTAGTTTGTTTTTGACGCCTTTCTTATTTTCTGCCACCACAGCTTCAAGCTCAAGTGAACCAACCGTTTCTAGTCAGGCGTTGACCCCATCGGACAACGAAATCGATAGTCAATATAGTGATCGTTTCATTTCTGATAGTCGCGAAGTTGTTTTCTCGACGCCCACCGACGCAGCTGAAATTCAAGAATCAGCACATGCAAATTTAGGCAACTACATCTTCTATGGGATTTTAATCGCCCTGTTCAGTAGCTCTTTCACCATTTTGCTACGAAGTTTTAAACATTAATTTAAACACTAAAAAAACACGATGTAGACTCAATTGAGGCACATCGTGTTTTTTGCTATTACTGCAATTAAAAGTTTTTAAATCACTTCAAAAAACTTTTCCCGTTACCAGATTTTAATCCAAAATTATCTAAGACTGTTTCGCCAAAATCAGCAAAAGTATCCCGGATGCCAAGCGATCCACCACGCTTCATACTTGGTGAATACATCAAGACTGGGGTTTGTTCACGCGTATGGTCAGACCCTTTAAAGCCTGGGTCATTCCCATGATCAGCCGTGATTAGTAGTAAATCGTCTGGTTGCATAGCCTTAAGAACTTGTCCCAAGCGCTCATCAAACGCCATTAATTCTTTCCCCATACCTTTAGGATCTCGACGGTGGCCATAGAGCGTGTCAAAATCAACCAGATTGATAAACGCAAAGCCCGTGAAGTCATCTTTCATTACTTCATCCAGGTGATCCATCCCATCTGCATTTGAATTATTATGATAACCCTTAATAATCCCTTGACTAGAGAAGATATCATTAATTTTACCAATCCCAATTACATCAATTCCTGCTTCGTTTAATATGACTAAATCCGTAGTCCCAGTTGGCGCTAAAGCAAAATCATGCCGATTGGATGTGCGTACAAAGTTTTCCTTATTGTCACCAAAGAACGGACGCGCAATAACCCGCCCAACTAAATTTGGCGCTTCATTTAGCAAAGAACGCGCAAATTTACAGATTGTATACAATTCTTCTAGTGCCACCACTCCCTCATGGGCCGCAATTTGCATCACCGAATCACCAGATGTATAAACGATGAGCGCTTTTGCTGTCAGCGCTTCTTCACCATGCTCATAAATGACTTGCGTACCCGAATATGGACCGAAACCCAACACTTTGCGCCCAGCAAATGCGGCAATCTTATCTAACAAAGCTTTGGGAAAGCCGTTGGGATATGTGGCTAATGGAAATTTAACAGGTAATCCCATCATCTCCCAGTGCCCATCCATACTATCCTTGCCCTCCGATTGCTCGGTCATTTTTCCATAATAACCAATTGGCGTATCCACCGGCTCAACACCTTGAATCTGATTTTCTGGGCGAATATTACCTAAACCAAGTTTTTGCAAATTAGGTAAAGCCCAATTTCCTTGATAGGATTCACCAATATGCCCTAATGTATCAGAACCGCTATCACCATACTTTTCTGCGTCTGGTGCAGCCCCAATGCCAATTGAATCTAACACAATGCCAAAAATCCGTTTATACATTTCTTATCACCCTTGATCAGCTTCCTTAGCAGCCCATACCTTATTCGCATAGATACTGTTAAACAACAACGCAACTATGTATAGTTATATTTTAATCTTTGTAGGAGTATTCTTCAAAGGCAAGTTTAGCCCCACAAAAAAACACGCTGTGACTCAGATGAGTCACAGCGTGTTTTTGCTATTACATCGAAATTACTTGATAGTAACTGATGCTCCAGCTTCTTCCAACTTAGCCTTCAATTCGTTAGCTTCGTCTTCTGACAAACCGTCCTTGATGATTGATGGTGCGTTATCAACCAAGTCCTTAGCTTCCTTCAAGCCCAAAGCAGTAACTTCGCGAACTGCCTTGATAACTTGAACCTTAGCTGAACCAACTTGAGTCAATTCAACGTCGAATTCAGTCTTGGCGTCTGCAGCAGCAGCACCGGCACCAGCAGCTGCAACAGGGGCAGCGGCTGAAACACCGAATTCTTCTTCGATAGCTGAAACCAAGTCAGCCAAATCCATGATAGTTGCTTCCTTCAATGAAGCGATGATTGAATCCTTATCAAAAGCCATGATAATTAATCTCCTATTATTTTAAGTGTTGTGGGAAAATCCCATAAGTTACGATATCCAAACCTCAGCAGATGCTTAGGCTTCCTTTGCTTCAGATACAGCCTTAACTGCATATGCAAAGTTGCGGACAGGTGCTTGCAATGTTGAAAGCAACATTGACAACAAACCATCCTTGTCTGGCAATGATGCATACTTGTTGATTTCTTCAACTGATGCGATATTGCCATCGACAACGCCACCCTTGATTTCCAAGGCTTCAATGCTGTCGGCAAACTTCTTCAAGATCCGTGATGGTGCAATTGGATCTTCGTTAGAAAATGCAACAGCAGATGGACCAACGAACAATTCGTTCAAGTCAGACAAGTCAGCGGCGTCAGCGGCACGAGACAAAATCTTGTTCTTGATAACCTTCAACTCTACGCCTTCTTCACGCAAAGTCTTACGAAGATCGTTCGCTTGTTCAACAGTCAAACCACGCACGTCTACAACAACTGATGATGCAGCTGCCTTAAACTTGTCAGCCACTTCAGCAACGATTGTAGCCTTTACAGCGATATTTGCTTCACTCATGGTAATGTTTCCTCCTGTTTAGAATTTGATCCTAACTAAGAACCCTCGATACATAGTGTACCGAGGGCTCAAAGAGAGTTTTCACTCAATTTCACTTCCTCGGCAGGGTATTAAGGCAAAAGCCACCGGCGTCTTAGGTAGAATCGTATTATTACTCGAACTAGTATACCTA
>JAITQG010000002.1 GCA_031289015.1 Lactobacillaceae bacterium | reverse complement strand
CCTGAATTTACAATGCTATTACCGTTGTCTTGATCAACATAATTCACAACAATCTTTTGTGCATCTGAAGTGTATGCGATTACCCAGTTACCGTCTGCATCTAAGACTGGTGCAGCTGGCGTGTACCCCGCAATTGTTGGGACATCTGGGTCATCAACTTGATTACCGTCAGTTTCTGTTTGGATGGCATTGCCATCTTCATCAACATAGCTAACTGTATTCGTTGTCTTGGCGTACGTAATTACCCAACTTCCATCAGCTTGTTGCACTGGTGCACCCGCTGTGTAATGCGTGATGGTTGGAACTTCTGGCGTGTCAACTTGATTAGCCGTTGTGTCGTCTTGTAACTTATTACCGTCTTGATTAACGTAGCTAACCGTAGTGGCAATCTTAACATACGTCACAGTATATACTTGTGGCGTTCCATCGACAGTAATTGTTCCGTCCGCATTCATGTTTGAAACGTTACTGGTATTATCGGCTGCAATACTACTAATTGAGGTCGCAGCTACCCAGTTCACATAACTCGTGTAGCCTTTGACTTGGGTAATTTGAACTGCAGCAAATGTTCCACCAGTTACTGATTTTTGCGTTGTAGTTGTTTGAGTTCCGTCGACGTTTTGATAGACGATATTTTCTTGTTGATAGTCGGCTGTTACATAGATGTAAGCGTTAAGTGCCCATATTCCAGTCGTGGCATCATAGGTCAAGACACTACTATCAAATACTGACCCGCTAATTGTATCAGCTGTTCCGTCATTAGCTCCTAAACTCACTGTTCCATTAGCTGAATAGCCAGCCGCAATCCACTTTAATTGTTGGAACCCTTGAGTGGTAAGTACTTGTTGTGTAGGTACAACTGCTAACAATCCCAACAAACCACCTTGGTCTTTAGCACCATATAACATCGTTGAATTATATTGCGTACCAGTTAAATCAGCTGCATGCGCGACACCATCTGGCGTCACATAGTACAACTTAGCTGTTACTTTTTGTGGTGCATATGTGATAGTAAAAGTTTGAATATCACTATCGATCTTATTTGAGCCGTTGATTGTCTTATCATAAATAGGATTGGCTAATAAAGCTGCAGACAAGGTCGCATATTGAACACCATCTGGCCCGGTGATTGTATAGGTATATCCGACCTTTGCCAAATCGGCGTCCGTGACGTCAACTTCAACCGCTTTACCAGTTGCACCGGTGTATGTCTTATCAACCACATTAGGATTTTGTTCACCCGTGGTAGCCGAAACCAGCCTAACTTGTTGTACACTAGCAACTACGTCCAAGATCACACTTTGCACACTACTGTCAGCTTTATTTGTGTTGCTTAAAATACCATTTGACGTGTTATCAAATGTTCCGGTTAGTGATCCATCTGTTGCCACAGTGACATTAGCTGCGGTTGATGACTTAGTATTATCAATATAATATCCATCTTTTATGACTGGTGCAGTCACGTTAATTGCTGCACCTGTGGTCCCATCGACCTTGCTTACTGCGTCTGGTTGTGAACCATCTTCGTAATGTTGAGTGACTTGTAATTGTTGATAGTCAGCTAGATACTGTACAGTGACCACATTTTGGGTTCCATCTGTTGAAATCACCGAGCTACTTGATGCGCTATTTGCTGAATAACCAGCTTTAGTTGGAATATTATATACATAATTAGCCGTTTTATCGTATCCTGCTGCTGAAGCTGGATTGTTAATGGCGATTTTATCTCCAACATTAGCCGTGATTGTTGAATCAGGCATAATTGAATTACCCGCACCATCCACATACTTCACAGTCATTTTAGAAGTGGCTTTGGTACCGGCCAGACTTTTGATATTAACAGACATATTTGACGTATAATTACCAGTTGATCCAACCATACCAACAGACATTTTAGGTTGCGAAACGTAATTATTATACGTGATTGTTTTCCCGTTAACAGTTAGCGATAGATTTCCCGTATACGTATTTGTGGTTGCATTGTATGACGTCATCGTCCAAGACATTGACGTATCTTCACCAGATGTCGACCTAGTGACTCCGTCGAGATATGAGCTGGTGGCTTGTAAAACCCCGTTTGCATCGGTGGTCCTAATATTTATGACTGATTGTTCACCAGTGTAAGAACTAGACGCTAAAAACAAAGGATCTGTTGAACTAGGCTGCCCCACGCTAGTAGCATCACTATTAGAATTACTATAATAGTCTCGACCTAAGAAAATAGAGTTTGCAAGTCCTGCGATGCCCAATCCGTAACCAGTTTTACCAGCACCAGCATCACTTGGATTAACAGGTGTTAGCAAGAATCCCAATGAATCTCCGTTGTTTTTAACTTCACTACTTTTTATTCCAGCCGTAAAGGTGAAATTACTCGACATATCAATTTGATTATTATACAAAACCCCAGCTGCCGAATTCTTTGTACTACCAATCAAATTTACCCAATTACTATCAGGTTTAGTCGCATAGTTATTGTTGGCTGCATTCTGAAAAATAGCAAAATTTGCATTTGTAGATTCGGTCAATACGTGATTTCCAGTATCAACTGTATCACCACCAGCTAATGTTCCGGTTGTACCGGTGGTTTCAACGGTAGCTGCTTCAGCATGATGATGATCATTATTTGGGTTCACAGGGGTATTAGAAATTGCTACACCAAGGCTCACTGAAAGACCTACCAATCCAGCAGCCACCCAACTTTTACCAGACTTATACATTTTTTTGTGTTGCTTTACATCTGGTTGATTGTTTATATTTTGTAACATCTTGTCTTGATTATTATTCATGAGGTCCTCCAACAAAGAAATATCGCCAGTTATTTTTTATGAAAACGTTTACTTTCAAATATACATTACATTTTATACACAATTCATGAAATCAGTACCAATAAGGCAATCCCAATCTACCTCTTAGTTTACCTGTAGCCCGACTTTATTAAAACCATAAACACCTGAAAACCAGATTAAATATCAGTTTATTTATATAACCGCCATTAATTGTTCAAATTCTCAATGAAATGGCGTCAACGTGCCATCCATGCGCATTGGAAAAGCGGTTTGCCGCAACGCATTCACGTCCGGCTTGCCACGTTTTAAAGCTGTTGGTAAAACCACACTTTTGCGCCGATACTTTTCAACCATATACACGGATTGGCGACGCATGCGATGATTATCGTGGAGAATTTTAAGCCAAGTATTAAGATCACGCCATTCAAGGTTAGGTTGTTCCAAAATAAACTCGCGTGCTTTGCGTAATAACCGCAAGTCAATTAAGCTTTCGTCAATTGGTAATGGTGCAAAAACGTCGGTATTAATGACCGTCGTGATTTCCATCTCAATCTGCAACAGCAATTCATCATGGCGCATGACTTGTTTGTTGACCACGTTGATCGTTAATAATTTATCATTTGAAGCGTGGGCAATTTGTGAGATATGAATCACGATTAAGCCAAAGCCGCCAACCGTTAACGTCAACAAGCCCAATTCAGTTTCCAAAGATAACCTTGGCAACAGCAACAAAGAAATAATAATCGCATCAATCACCAACAAGAACGCATTAACCACTAACATTTGTCGGCGCATCCGCCCGATAATCAACCGGCGTTGCAACCTAACTTTGCGTTGGCGCATACTTAGGCGCACCAAGTCATTGGTGGCATTGATTGCGTTGTCAATAATATTTAACTTTGCTTGCTGATTGGACTCCATTGCACCTTCACCATTTCAAATTAGTTCTGTATTTATGCATTAATTATAGGCAGGAGCGATGGGTAATTCACTCAAAATTGCTCATGTTTGTGGTAAGCTTTTTGTGAAATCAACAAATTTTGCCCCTTTTGGCCATAAATCAGCATTGGAGTCCGTCATGAATACTAATTTTTTTGATTTTATCTTGGATAATCAATTTAAAAACCAAAAGGCGATTTATGATTTTTTGCATAGTTATGAACAGCAAACATTTTCACTCAAAGAAATTGCCAGTGAGCAAAACCTCTCTGCTGAAACAACTGCCTTAAATCGTGTCATTAAATTAATTAATGATATTAATCATTTTCTCCCGCCAATTAATCAAACCGTCATGCTCAGCGATGATAATAAATTCGTGACCATTGATTTCACCAAACACGCCAATGCTTATTTGTTGCGCCGGCATTATCTCGAAACCAGTTTGAACCATAAGTTGCTGTCGGATTTGTTTGACGAAAGCATCAGCACCCGCCAAGCTTGGGCCACTGAGCATTTCACTTCGGTTGATAACATGAAATTAATCATTAATGATCTCCGCACGCATTTTGCGCATTTTGGCATTATCATCAATCGAAATCATCAAATCGTCGGTAACGAACTCCAAATTCGCAATTGGGCGTGTCGGTATATTAAAATGTTTTTCAGCGATGTGGCTGCCGAGCCGAGCCAGACAACCAAATTACGGGCCCATTTAACCAAGTTGGTCACGCAATATTTAGAGGCGCACGAAAATTTATCGCCGTTTGATTGGTCAACTATGTCAAAGGTCGTTTACACTTTTGATAAACGTTTACAAGACAAACACATTTTGCATCAAGCAGATTTAGGTGCGTGGTATGTCAAGCCCACCGAATTGTCCCCTTATTTCCAAACCATTTTGGCAAATTTGCAAAACCACCTGCAAAATATGTATCTGCTTGACGATGAGGCCGCCTACTGTGAGGCTTTGTATCTGGTCTTGATTTTCCAAATTGAATTTTCTCATGATCAAGGCTTTTGGCAACACCATCCGCAAAACGACCAGCTAAATGTGTTAGTCGAGACAACTACTACGACGCTCAACAAATATTTCAATGGCGCCATTACGCCGAGTCAAGCAACCACAATCCGCGATTTAATGGGCTCGCCCTTCATGCAACATTTAATGTCAGATGATTTAATTTCAGACGTCAAACCCGAATTACTCAATGATGCCTTTTTAAATCATCCCATCATGGCCAATATCTCCAAAGAAATTTTATTTGCCACCGCCCAAAAGCTGGGTAGCAATAAACACACAATTATCCTAAATTTGTTTCAACCGCTACTGACAACCTTGCTAACGTCCTTGGATGATTTGGCCTTTCCGCAAGTCAATGTGCTAGTCGAATACCCGACCCTGCCACAACTCAAAGCGCATATTATCCATGAAATTCAAGGTTTTCCCTGGGTCAGTGAAACATTCGTGGATTCAATTGCGAGTGCCGATATTACGATTTCAGATTCACTCCTCTTGGCTGACACGCCACATGCATCATTTATTTACGAAGGCCTCCCAACCGACGCCCAACTAAACCTGTTAAAGACCCATTTGCATCGGTTAGCCTTAGAAAAATTCAACCAACGAAACCACACCGCCTTTACCCAAAAATTCAAATAATTGCTAAATGCCATAATTTTTTGGTAGTACTTATTATTATGCTTTTCCGGACTAATCGGTGTATACTGGCTTTAAAATTATGTGAGGTGAATTTTAAAATGACTAAGGCGACCCTATCTGTCCAAACATCGACCGGTGAAAAGTACACGGCTGGTTGTAATGATATTGCTAAATTAGTTGAAACTGACAATGGTGACGTGATTATCACACACACTGATCCACTCCTTAGTGATATTACAATTCCACATGAAAACGTTGTCGAAGTTAGCTCTAAATTTGGCTAATTTTGATTTTATAAGCCCACGAAAAAAGACTTGTCTGCCATTTTTTTGCAGTTCAAGTCTTTTTTCATTTTCTCCACTGATAAATGCTGGCGGGGAAATTTAATATTGATTTCCACCTAACAATTCCAAATAAACCATCGCCGTACTAGCGATCAAAGCCGCCAAGATATCATCCAAATAAACGTTGATACTATCCGTTTTATCATTAATTACTCCGATTAGGCCCGGCTTCAAATCATCCAGTAAACCGTAATGCACGGTGGCAGCCGCTGAAAATTGTTGCGTAATCGCAATCGCCAAAATTTCATCGACATTATGCCCATTTGCATCACGTTGCAAGCGCGCCTTCAATGGATTGGTGTCTTCCATCGTCTCCGCTTGTGCATCGAGATACAGCGCAGTCAAGATAATATCGGCGACTTCATCTTTGTATAACACCCGCTCGATGGCGGCGGTCAAAATTTCATCCGTGATCGTCAATTTGTATTTGTCCGCCAAAAATGCGGTGGTTCCCGTCGCAATATCGGCAATCGCGACGCCTCGCTTCGACAATTGCGCCACAGCGGCTTCTTGTAAATCTCTCATATCTGCACCGTCCCTTTCGCTTTAATTATGCCATATTTATTAGCCAGCTTGGTCAATCAACTTTCCGCGCTTGTTTTGAGCTAAAAACGAACTAAAATAACTAACCGAACCAAAAATTTGTTAATAACACGAACTATTTTAATGTAATTTATGCAAATTATTCCCATTTCACTGTTTACTTCACTTACTTTTCGTGCTTTAATTAATGAATCAAGTAATTGTCCAGAATACAGGAAGTCAGAGGGAAGTAATGGAAAACAAATGGATGCGCGCTGCCTTGCCAGCGTTGTTGATTCACGGCAGCATTGGCACGGTTTACTCATGGAGTGTCTTCAAACAAGCGGTCGCTGATTATATCGGTCAATCAGTTCCTAATGTCGAATGGTCCTTCTCGATTGCCATTCTCTTTTTGGGGTTATCAGCCGCCGTGTTGGGGCACTTTGTCGAACAAGACATCAAAAAATCTGCCCTCCTTTCAACGTTATTTTTCGTTGTCGGGATGGTCGGCACAGGGATTAGCATCCAACAAAAATCATTAATTGGGATTTATATTTTTTACGGCGTCATCATGGGGATTGGCCTGGGGATTGGTTATTTAACCCCCGTCAAAAACCTCATGCTTTGGTTCCATCAAAACAAAGGCCTCGGCACTGGTTTGGCGGTGGCTGGGTTCGGATTAGCAAAAATGGTCTTCTCACCAATTATGATGGCCTTACAAGAATCCATCGGCCTCTGGCAAATGTTTGTCATTTTGGCGGGCGTGTTTGCCATCATGATGTTAGCCGGCGCCGCACTGATTCGCAAGCCGCTCGATTGGGTTGAGGAACCACTAGAAAACAAATTCCGCCCGACTGATTTCTTAAAGAACTCGACTTTCATTGGAATTTGGCTGATGTTTTATCTAAACATCACAGCTGGATTGGCCATCATTTCACAAGAAAAAGACATCTTAGCCGGCCTGACAAACAGCAAAGGCACCCTAGTGTTCTCAGTCGCCGCCATCGCAACGGTGGTCAGTATCGATGCCTTCTTCAATGCTGCTGGGCGCGTGGGTCTCGCGAGTTTGTCCGATCGCTTAAAAGATCGCAACACCGTGTACAAGCTGATTTTTGCCGGCTCAATCGTGATGTCCCTCTTGGCCTACTTCCTACCCCTGACGAGCCTGTTAATGCCCGTCATCTTGGTAGCGACCTTCTTTTTTATTAATGCGGGTTACGGCGGTGGCTTCTCAGCCTTGCCACCGTTGCTCAGTGACCGCTTTGGGATGAAAGCCATCTCAAAAATTCACGGCTTAACATTGACGGCCTGGGCTGCAGCGGGCTTATCAGGTAACCAATTAGCTAGTTTCATCGTGCACGGTTTGCACATGAGCTACCAAACGGTTTTCATCGCGATTGCCATTTTGTACGCATTGGCGCTGATCATCTCAGCCACCATCGTGAAACCCCACCAAATGTTAGTAAAATAGCCCAACATTAACGTTTAGTTACAATCTCGTAGCTGAACTTTTTTTTATGTATAATCAACTTATTATGAATTCAATTATTAGTGCACTCTCATTTGTTGTCACCATCTTCTTGGCCTATTGGTTTAAAAAACTAGGCATCTTAAAAACAGAAGATGGCTTTACACTCTCAAAGATCGTCTTGAACATCACCTTGCCAGCGACCCTCTTGTCAGCTGTGCGTGAATTCAAGCTCGATTCAGTCTTTTTCACCTTTATTATTTTAGGTATTATTCTCAATATTTTTTTCATCACCATCGCTTTGTATACCACGCGCAAAAAAGTCGACACGACCCGCGCCTTTAGCGTCTACACGATGAGTGGATATAACATCGGGAATTTCGCGATTCCCTTTGTTGCCAGCGTTTTCCCAGCAGCCGTGCCCTTCATCGGAATTTTCGATATTGGAAATGCCATCATGGTCACCGGCCCCACAACGATTATCTTGGACAAAGCCATCGCTAAAAAAGGCCAAGCACCGCGCTTCCGCGATACGTTTCTGAAGTTGATCAAGTCACCGCCATTTGTCAGTTACTTGATTTGTATTATCCTGGCCGCCTTTAGCCTCCATTTGCCAACCTTCTTGAACACGCCCCTCGCCTTTTTGAGTGAAGCAAATTCATTCTTATCAATGTTTGTGATTGGTTTGTTCTTGAAATTCAACATCAAAAAAGGCTATATCCGTTTGGCCATGCAAGTCTTGGGTTATCGTTACTTCTTCAACACGATTATCGCCATTCTTTGTTGGTTCTTCTTGCCATTTGCCATCGAATTCCGTTTTGCCTTGCTGTTCGCGCTCCTGTCACCAGTCGGGAATCTAGGCGTGATGCAAGCCACTGAATTTGGTAGTGATGAAGGCAAAGTTGGCCTGACCAGCTCAATTTCGATTTTCATCTCGTTGATCATTATGTGTGCGTTGCTATTCTTCAACCACTAAGCCAAAAAGTTGCATTCAGTTGCAACTTTTTTATTTTGCATGGCAACAAAAAAGCCATGATGTCTTTGCACATCACAGCAATTAATTTTAAGCAAAAATATTATCAGCTAATTCATTAATGTCATTAGCAATATACGTAGGCTTGGCTTCTTCAAGGGTGCGGATATCTTGGGTGCCCCAGGTTACCCCCACACTACGCACGCGGGCTGCAAACGCCATATCAATATCAAACGTGGCATCCCCAACCATCAAAGTCTCAGCTGGCACTAAATCATTGTCATGCATAATCTTGAGCAATCCAGCTGGATCAGGCTTTGGCTTGGCAACCATATCAGACCCAACAATTTTGGTGAACTTATCAGTAATCCCCAGCACGTCAGCATTACGGCGCGCTACATCCGAATTCTTTGATGTGAGCATAAACAACTTGTAGTCCTGGGCAACTAATTCAGTCAACAAATCAGCAATCCCTGGGAACAACTTAATCGTTTCAGGGCTTTCATCATGCTTGTAAGCCTTGCGATAACTATTCGTCATCGTCGTCAATTCAAGCTCAGTCAATTCACGCGGTGCCAATTTCGGGAAAAACTCGGTAATTGGCTCACCAATGTATTGCTTAATGTTTTCAGCAGTTGGTAAATCAAAGTTTTGTGCTTCAAAAGCCTCTTGAACACTAGTAACGATCAGGTCGCTAGTATCAGCTAAAGTTCCATCGTAATCAAAGACAATATTCTTATAAGTCATGTGTGATCTCGCTTTCTGGTTGGGTTAATTCCTAACCCCTCCATTATACCAAACTTTGAAAACGCTTTCTGGGTCAAACATTGATTTCTGAGGATAAACATTTAAGCTGTTGCATTGGCCGATTTTAATCAGTGCGAAGGCGCTTTTTATATTCAGCTTCTGAATATGTCCGTCCGTGCTTAATGTCCTCCAATGCCGCAAATAAAATAACTTTGTCTACTTCAATTGATTCTCCTGCACATTTGAATATGTTATTTTTAAATTCAGTCATTTCCGTTGTCTCGCCTTCTTTTGTAAACTACCTTTGACTACAAACGCTAATCCCTAAATATCGTCAATGAATCAAATCATTTGGTCCATTGACGATATTTTACGATTGCATATTCACAATCGTCTGTTGATACCACATTTCTAGTTCAGCCACATCAGCTATAGCTCCTCGTTGTTGCATTAGATACTTCGTGCGCTTGTAGCCATCGGTCAACATTTCAATATCTGGTTGTCCCCATGCACTATGCCAATATTGTTAGATGATCGTTGAAGGCAGCACATCCGGTGTGTCTGCACTATTATAAATCGGCACCATGTCCCGCTTCACCAACACAACCGCAGTTATATCCGGTGCTTGCAACACAACATCTAAGTTTTGCGCATACTTCGTGATAATCAAATCATGATGTTCTTTAGGTGTCGCACGGGCCAACGTTGGTTTTATAAAATACATTTCTTCATAGCGTTGCAGCGTGCTCAAATACGACAATTCTGGTCGCACCGCCATCGCGTATAAATTCACCTCATACCTCTTTTCCTTGAGTAGTGCCGCCGTTTTCAATGGAGTAGTCGCTGTCCGCAGGGTGCCTTCGATAATTAAGTTGTAATTGGCATCGCTGAGTTGGTCAATCAAAGTTTCAACAACGCGCCCAGCAAATGCAGCTGTATATTTAACATCCGCTTTACCATAAACCTGACTGATTGTTCTAGCTCTTGGATGATCAACTCTAAAAGTATCCCCATCAATGGCAATGATGTTCGAACCGTTTTCAAAACGCAACAGCTCATGAATACTTGATTTACCAGCGCCACTTTGCCCACCTAAAATATAGGCTTTAGCATTGTGAGTGCTTGGTCGCTTCCCCAATGTCATGCGTTTGATAATTCGGGCAAATTTAGCTTGAAATTCTTGCTCTGTAAATTGCTCAATCCCCATCTTATGCCACCCCATCTTTACTGGCCGTCAACAGTTCATCAATAAACTCGCTCATTTCATCTAAATAACCTTCAATTTTGGTTAATTCATCATGATTGGGTGCATCGATAATCCGATCATTTTCGATGACACTCAAGCGATCTAACAAAATTTCCAAAGGATTATCTTCATGAAGATTGTTATTGATCACATAATTGGTCAGACTCCCAACTAAATCAGCTGCCACTTCTTTTAACACCTCTTTTTTCAGTGTTAATTGATATCGTTCACTCACTGTCATCGTATCCCCCTCGATTAAATCTAGCGGACTAATTTGGAGTGCCTCAGCGATTTTGCCGATTGTCTCCAAATCCGGCCGCCGTTTACCTGTTTCATACCGCGATATTGTTACCTTTGAAACATCGATCACCTCCCCCAATTGTTCGAGTGTCATATTTTGTTGTTCGCGTGCAGCACGCATTTTTTGATTCGCAAATGTTGTCATAATAACCTCCTTGTGTAACCATTATGGTAACACAGGTTGTTATTTGACTCAAGCTAAGCAATTTCAAAACGCGTGACTGCTCCCCCATAGACGCCACTTATTTATTACGGCGCGAGTTAAAAATAAACCATGACAACCCAGTAATCGTAATCCCCATCAACAAGATGATCGCCCACCACCATTGCAACCCTTGTTCAATCGTGACCGGGTTATGCTTGCTCATTTCGCCGGCCTTGATCACAAAGGGGTCTTTCCAGTGCCACTGATTACCAGTTCGATCGGTAGCCGTTCCCACAAATTGATAATCACCAACTGGTAATGGTAGCTCGCTTCTAAAGACATAATTAAAACTTGAATTAGGCGCCACCGAACCATCATGACACGCCTTGGTAGCGACGATTTTTCCACTTTGGCTATCAATCAAATTAGCATCAATCTTTAACCCACTAATATTGATATTGGCCGGATTAACCAACTGGACTTGCACGCCAGGCAAATTTTTATACGTGCCGACTTTAATCTTGGCAACTTCTAGTTCTGGCTTAATAACCTGATTATTTTGGCGCACGACCAAGCCTTTAACCAGCGCGAATTCATTCGTAATCCCCGAACTACGCTTGGCACTCATCCGTTCGACCTTAATCGCCCCGGCAACAATGCCATCAAAGGTTTGTTGGGGCATCTTGACGTCCACCGTAAAAGCTCGCTTAGCATGTGCAGCCACATTAAGCCGCTTATCGCTCAGGGTTACCAAGTTTTGGAGCTGCAACAGCGGTTGTCCATCGGTCTGTAGCTGTACATTAACAGGCGTTGAATAATCAATGACTACATTATCTGACGTCACCGCCGGATTTACCGCAATATTATAGGTGGCGGCTTGATCCGAGATGTTGTTGATTGTTAAATGCAGCGTTGTTGACTGCCCCGGCGCCATTTTCAAATCGTACCAAGATTGATCAGAATGTTGGAATTCATTAGCTTTACACTCAATGGTAAAGCCCGCTGCTTGTTGCATTTCTTCAGCGTGTATAGTGCCCCCAAAGCCCAAACTCGCTACGATAATTAAACATATTTTTTTTAGCATTCATCCATCCCCTTTATGATTTAAGCCAGCAAAAAAGCAGGCCAAAAATATGGTCTGCTTATAAAAGCTTGGTTGGTTATGCTAACTTTAGTCAACCAACGCGTGCCTTGGCAGTCCTCATCAAACTAGTTTAATGCATCAGCTAATGTGTATTTGATTGAGCCGGTATAATTGCCAACTTTGGCTGAATTGGCAACGGCCAGCCGCCCAGCTGTCTCGGCAATCCGCATCGTGCCGTTTGAATCAGCCTTACCACGCACAATCGTATTGGTGCTTGTGATGTCGGCTTGTGTCGCCCCCAGCACGTTAGTATCAGCACTAGTCGTATCAATTGTCATCGCCGTAATCGGCAACACAACTTCGCCATGTTTCATCTCTGATGCCAACGCTGTCACACTATAACCCGTTGAACCCCCACGCATATCAGTAACTTGGAGTGCGCCAATGCCAGCAACTGCATTAGTTTTTGTGGCATTGACGGTTGTCATCGAACCCCAAGCAAAATTTGGCACTGAATCCAACGTAATCGCGCTTGCATCCCCCGTGAGCGTCACGTCGGTCGTCCCCGTCAAAGCGGCACCAATTTCAGCATTGGCCACCGTCGTTCCTGCTACTGTCACCCCCAAAGCAACAGCTGCAACTAACAAATATTTCTTCTTGGTAGTTTTCATTTTAATCTCCCCAACCAATATTTCGTAAATCAATTTACTTAAAATAGTATAGCAAATCACGGGCTGCGAATTTGAACGTAAATAATTGCCAAAAACCAACAAAAATATTGTTATCTATATATTTTATGATACGATTATTTGGAAGCCATAATACTTAATGCAATGTTGAATAAATACATACTCAGCGTACCCAAGTTGCGCTTTAACTTTTTAAAATTTTTTGAAAAATCGCAATGCTTGCTATGACACTAGGCTGCCATCGCTAGTTTTCACAACACTAAACTACGATGTGTACACTAGACGGATGGCAAACTATTTCCAATTAAAGGAGCACATATGCTAAAGCCCATTGAAGTTACTGTCATGAACTACTTACTCGGTACAGTTGGTGAATATCAGCCGACCGAAGAACAAAAATTAATGTATCTCCTTGCCAAAATTGGCATGCTCTCAGAAATCACGATGTTCATTGCCTTATTTGTCAGCCTCTGGAATGACGGCATCATGAGTAAGCAATTTTATCATCATCAAACAACCTCAATTACGACCTTGGTCCTCTTTGGTCTGATTATTTTCATCGCAATTTTACAAGCCATTTTCGTCAAAAAAACTAAAATCGGCCAATTCATTAACGTTAAAACACCTAAGGAATATCGTTATTGGCAACGCAAAATGCTCCTTCGTACGATTGTTGATTCGACCATCTTTGTCGTCTTTTTCTTAGGTGCATTGTTGGTGTTACATGCATATAGTGCTACATTAATAGGCTTACTAGGTATACTGGCCATCCCCGCCAGCGTGATCAAATATTATCGTTTCATGGCCAAAGTTGAATATGTGCGCAATTAAATCCAGACCTCAAAAAAACAGCCCAGCGGCTGTTTTTTTATTTGGCTTCAATTACTTAACAATTTTGATAAATGCAGCCCCGCGTTGAATCGTGCCGGTACTATTAACGCCCACACTTTGATACTCGGCGGTATTCAAAATAATAACCGGCGTTGTCACCGCATATCCCATAGCGCGCACCGTTGGCAAGTCCACCGTGACTAGCGGATCCCCAACCTTGATGGTCTGCCCTTGTTGAACGTGTTGTGTATAGCCCATCCCCGCTAGTTTCACCGTATTCAAACCAATGTGCATCAAAATTTCAATTCCGCGATGGCTCGTAATCCCGATTGCATGTTGCGTGGGAAATACTGACGTGACAATGCCGTCAACAGGCGCCACGAATTCACCATCGCTAGGTTCGATGGCCAAACCCTTGCCCATCATTTCACCCGCAAAAACTGGGTCAGCCAAGTCATTTAGCGCAACCACCGTCCCGTTGACCGGGGCCATGACCATTAACACTTCATCGGCTGTCTGAACGGTGGTCACTGGATGCTCAACCGCATAGTTTTGCGCCTTGCTGATTTCATCCTTTGGAATCCCAAAGCAATAAGTCACCACAAAGCCACCCAAGTAACCGCCTAGCAACCCAAGACAATATACCCACCAACGCCCGTGGGCAATCAATGGAATCAGCGCCACACCACTCGGTCCGATCGCAATCGCACCGGTATTGCCAAAGGCGCCAATAATCGCCCCGCCAATGCCACCACCCAAACACGCCGTAATAAACGGCCGGCCCATTGGTAGCGTCACCCCATAAATCAAAGGTTCACCAATGCCCAAAATCCCAACTGGCAAGGCGCCTTTAATGTTATTGGCCAAGACCTTATTTTGCTTTAACTTGTACCACAGGGCAAAGGCGGCCCCAACTTGACCCGCACCAGCCATCGCCAAAATCGGCAAGAGTTGTGTGCTGCCAGTCTTGGCAATCATTTCTAAATGAATCGGTGTCAAAATTTGATGCAAGCCAAACATCACCATTGGCAAAAAGGCCGCCCCCAAAATAAAGCCAGACACAGCACCCCCAACATTCAAGACCCACGTGATGCCGCCGACTAAACCGGCCGAAATCCAACCAGCAACGGGCATCACCAAGAAAATCGTAAACAATCCCATCACTAGGAGGGTAATCGTAGGCGTCACAATAATATCGACGGCATCGGGAATAATTTTATGTAACCGTTTCTCTAAGCGTGATAGCACCCAGACCGCAAAGATGACCCCGATAATGCCGCCTTGACCAGCTGCAAGTGCTTGACCGTCAAAAATATTAATGAGCGGTTGTTCAGGATTCATCCCCGCCAATAATGTCGTCGCCCCCAACACACCACCAAGCCCAGGGGTGGCCCCAAATTCAGTAGCCGCATTGATCCCAGTATAAATGGCCAAATAACCAAAAATTCCATTCTTAATGATGTTTAACACCGTAACAATTTGGCCCCACTGATTAGCATCCAGTGAGCCAGCGGTGATTAAATTCCCCAGCACCGAGGCAATCCCGGCAATAATTCCGGCCCCCACAAAGGCTGGAATCAATGGCACGAAAATATTTGAAATCGCCTTGAGCACGGCTTTAAATTTAGACGGCTTATTATATTGATTTTTCGCTGCCACCTTGTTTTGCGCCGTTTGTTCCGCAAATGACAAGTCCTGCGCATTAGGAAATGGTTCACCTAATTTAACGCCGACCGTATCAACCATGGCTTGGGCGACCTTATTAACCTTCCCAGGCCCAATCACGACTTGGAGCGTGTCATCTTCAACCACACCCATCACGCCATCCAGCGCTTTCAAACCAGCAATATCGACCTGAGCATAATCGCGAATCGTCAACCGCACACGGGTCATACAATGAATCAACTTTATAACATTATCTGGTCCGCCAATTTGCGCATAGATTTCTTGAGCCAGGCGGTTAATTTTATCTTCAGTCATGCTGTAACTCCTCCAAATCAATTACATTTTTGATAATCCCGCGCTTTTCAGTTAACCTTGCCTGCGCTTGAGCCTTGGGTAAATCAGTCAACAACATCACAATCGCCAATTTGACTTGTTCATCAGCGTCCATGAATGCCTGTTGCGCGGTTGCATAATCCACATCCGTGGCGGCCATAATAATGCGCTTGGCCCGTTCAACCAGCTTGGCGTTAGTGGGTTTGACATCAACCATCAAGTTTTGATACACCTTGCCAATGCCAATCATCGCAATCGTCGACAACATATTTAAGACTAATTTTTGCGCCGTTCCTGCTTTCAAGCGCGTCGAGCCGGTCAAAAATTCAGGGCCAGCATCAATTTCAATCGGCAATTGAGCATGCGCACTAATTTTGGCGTGCTGATTGGCCGCCAAACTGCACGTTGTCGCTCCGACCTTGCGTGCATAATCCAAGCCACCAATCACATACGGCGTGCGCCCACTCGCCGCGATGCCAACCACGACATCTTGAGCCGTCAAATGCAGGTCAATTAAGTCCTGTGCCCCCAATGTCAAACTATCTTCGGCCCCTTCAACGGCAGTGATCATCGCCATACTTCCACCGGCAATTAAACCAACAACCATGGCCGGATCAATGCCAAACGTCGGCACACACTCCGCCGCGTCTAAAACTCCAAGCCGACCACTCGTGCCAGCTCCCATGTAAATGAGCCGGCCACCCGTTTGAAAGGCCGTAATAATATGTTCAATCACCGGTTCAATTTGATCCAGTGCAGCCTGCACCGCCACCGCCACTTGTTGGTCTTCGGCATTCATGATTTGTAAAGCCTCACGAACACTGAGTTCATCCAAATGCAGCGTTTTTAGGTTACGTTGTTCGGTTGTTAAATTTTCTAAATCCAGCATGTTGTCAACCTCGCTTCAACAATGGAATTGATCAGCTTTTTCTATGTAAAAACCATGTACTTACCCTTTACTTTACCGATTTTTGCAGGTTTTTCAAATTATATCTATCGGACGCAATATCTGCGCAAATTTTTACTGAATTACACGAAAAAAAGGCTGACATGGCATGCCAACCTGTTATGCGTTTGCTTATTTTTGGGGGCGAATTTTAACTGTCACACCAAGCGCATTGTATGCCTCGCTATCATCTTTCTTATTGGCAACATATGCTTTGACTTTGCCACCTTCGTCCATAAAGTTTGCTAAGTCAGTGTTTTTTTGACGCGAGATATAGCCCAAAGTATGCGAATTTTTTGCGTTCACAACTCGAATCGCGAACTTATCATACTTATTCGTTCGTTCACGCACCAATTTAAGCTGATTACCCACCTTTAGCTTTTTAAAATCCCGCTTGAAAGTTGCTTGATATTTCGTGCCAACGACTTGGTACCACGCATCGATCGACGGATTTTTTCGTTCACCAAGAAATGTTAACCTTTTTGCAATCACAAAATAAGTATGCTTATGATGCGCATTCAACCGATAAATTTTTAGTTGCTTGAAGGCCAAGTACAAAGTGATGACCCCACAATTTAAACTAGCGCTTTCATCCATGTCAAATTCTGTTGCAATAATGTTCGCCATTTTTTGCAGTAATTGCTCATTATCGTATTGCAAAAATAGGTCTTGGGGTTCTATCTCATCAATTTCCGTTAAATTAACCGGCGCAGTTTGATAAGGAAAATCAGTGGTTAAGAATTCCTCAAAAACAATGAAGCGTTTCGAATTGTGTTGCAACGCGAGGGTTCCTGTGCAAATCGAGTTAATTACTTGCTTAATTTTAAACGGCAGATACTTATACAACTTATCATTTTTTAACTTTTGCTTTGGATCAATTCTTGGCATAGTCATGAAACTCACCTCCTTTTTGAATTCTTTTATTAAATTATAACCCAGTTGTGTACTACCTAGTGTGCTTAAGCCTTATTTCAAACTCCTAGCTGCATGCTGAGCTTGATACACTGCTAAATTAAAATGCAACAAATTTTGCGGTGGCGTTGCTAATACCCACGAACGCCGTTGCTCTACGAAACGTTTTGCAGCAATGTTTTGGGGCTGGCGGGCAAGCGTTGCAAAGATATCCTCGATTTGGACTGCTTGATAATATGTCATATCGGTTGGCTTTTGCGGAACGTGATTTGCCATGTTGTACTTAACCACTTGTAAATTTGGATTGGATAATGCAAATATCACGTAGCAACCTGCAAAACTCAGTAAGGTAAATTTCAAGAAAAGGCCGCGCCGTTTACGCACATAAATTATTGCCCCAATCAACCAGGCTGTCAAAACAATTAAAAACCACAAAACAAACAGCCGTAACCAGGTCAAATGATACGCCTGCACATATAAAACCATCCGAGTCAGCGATGAACCAATTAAAATAAATGTGTTACCTGAAATAATGTATAGCAGGATATCCAAGAGCTTATGTTGATGAAAAAATTCAACTGAGATGATAATCACCAACAAATTAAGCGTGCTGACGGCCAATAACTGAAAGAAGCCTTCGCGTGCAAATGCTGCATAATTAACTTGCCCAGCTTTAAAGTGCACTAATCCAGCAATTTGAATCAAGCTAAACAGGGCATAAATCAGGGCTAACACCGCTGTAAAAGTAATGGCAATTACCGAAGAGCCTTTAGCTTGATAAGTTTTGGTGACAACTGGCTGGTGCTTGAAATTCCACACATAGCCATAAGCTACCATATAGAAAAATATGATGTGCAAAGGTAATTCAATCAGGTTAAACAAATTAATACCATGTAATAGCCAACCGAACCCGCCCTCGGTGATCCGGGCAAACATGGGATCGGCAGAACTCAATAACGCCACGACAATTGAGCCTAGTGGCAATGAGATAATCAAGCCAAGTAAAATATATTTAATATGCGGATTTTTGATGTGTTTGGTCAGCATCTGTTGCGCATAATTTAATGCTTTGAAACTCGCAAGCAAGGTCGTTTTCACCACTATTAAATACCGATAGAGTTCACTGCGCATGTTTTGAACATGTAGCGCTTGACCGTTTTCTACCACGAGTAAAATCAAGAGTAAAATAATTAATTTCTTGGCAATGAAAATCGTCGTCCAGTCCATGATTAACATTGCTGACAAGCTCAACATCACAATTAATCCAGTAATAATTAGTGAATTACGATTAAAGTGTTTGACCGTGTAAAAGATGCCAACTAGTGCGAGAATAACTGCAATTGGATAGGCGATGCTCTCGGTGTTTTTAAAAAGCAAGAGCGCTTCGATGACCGCAAAGCCAAAATATGCCAAGAATTTTTTCATCATTCAGCCCTTTCCAGCGGCACATATTCCATGAGATCACCTGGTTGGCAATCAAGCGCTTCACACAGCGCCGTCAAAGTGCTCAATTTGACGGCTTTGGCTTTGTTGTTTTTTAAAATCGACAAATTCGCCTTGGTGATACCCACCTTGTCAGCTAAAGTTGAAACACTCATCTTGCGTTTTGCCAGCATAACATCAATATTTATCACTATCATATCGTCGCCGCACTTTCTTCTTGCAAGTCAGCCGCGATAGTTAGGTAGCGAGCCAACACTAATCCCAGCACACCAACAGATAACCCAAAAATATCTAGGAAAATTGATGCGATGAACAACGTAACTGGTTCTTGTAAAAAGATAAATAAGGCAATATTGGCACATGCAAAGAATGCAATATCAGCCATCAAAATATAGGCTGCCTGCTTAATTCGAACTGCAGATGCATTTGTAAAGACATTCTCATTTTTGATATCATTCGCTTCACGCCACATCATGCCAAAAATCAAAAACCAAGGTAGCACACACAACCAAAAAATCACAGTGTAAATCATTTGATATGCTGTTGGGACCGCGAAAACATCCATCAAGTCGCCGCCATTTGTTGGAAGTGCCACGATACATAAACCAACGGCACAAACTGCCAAAGCAACCGAAATAATTTTCACCCACAAACTCAATGCTTTTGATGTCATAATTCTTTCTCGTTTCGTTTTTATGCTTTCAGTATAATTGATCAATCGCTAAAAAACAATATTTTTTTTTCGTTTCACGATATATATTTATTGTTTTAACTAAATATCTAATTATCACTCATTGCTTAAATGTGTATAGTTGTGTATAATTGAATTATCTTGAATGAAAGGAAATGCGCAGATGCCTATATCAGTTCAAAAAATGATTAAGTTTTTAATAAAGAACGGCTTTGCAGAGATTAGTCAAAGCGGCAGTCACAAAAAGTTTTACAATGCTAAAACTAAAAAAACTGCTATCGTTCCATATCATACTGGCGGCAGAGAGTTACCAAAAGGAACTGAAACAAGCATCTTAAAACAAGCTGGATTAAAATAATTCTAGTTTGCAGCGTAGATTTAATTATGACCACAAATAATTTGTTGTTTTACCCTACAGTATTTTCGCATGAAGATGGCTCAATTAATGTTCGTGTCCCAGACGTTGGTGTCGCTACAGTCGGTACTGATATGCAAGATGCTCTATATATGGTTCGTGATGCATTAGGTTTGATGTTAGAAAGTGAAACATCATATCCTGATCCGAGTGAGCCAAAAAATATCCAACTTGAACCTTGGGAAATTGCTGATACAACTGAAATTGTGATGGTGGCTTATGATTTGGCTGAATATCGCAAATCCGTTGCTAAAACAGTTAGACGAAATATTTCACTCCCTGAATACTTAAACAACGCTGCTAAAAAAGCCAATATTAATGTATCAAAAGTCGCCACTGAGGCCCTTGAAGAAGTCCTCTATGGTTAAAAAAATACCCCGCCAGTTTGGGCAGGGTATTTTTTCTAATATGCTTAACGCAAAATATCGATCAAATTCTTATTGGCGGCCAGACGCGCTGGCAAGAGGCCAAAGATAATTCCGACAAATGATGAGACACCAAACGCAATTATAGATGCAGATGCCGAAACGACGGCACTAAACGGCAAGAACATCGCCACCAACATCGCAAGGCCAATCCCTAACCCAAAGCCAATTAAGCCACCAGATACAGTCAACATAATTGCTTCAAGCAAGAATTGCCACATGATATTTTTAGGCGTTGCCCCCACCGATAGCCGGATCCCAATTTCTTGGGTTCGTTCAGCTACAGAAATATACATCATATTCATCACCCCAATACCGGCAATAAATAAGGATATACCTGCGACAGCGGCAATGAAAATCGTGATCCCACTAATCGCTTTACTGATACCCTCCAAAAAGCTGCCATCATCCATGTATTGATAGGTTCCGGCTTTCCGTTGTGAACCATGTTTTTCTAGATAGGTCACAATCTTTTTAGTTTGCTTACTGGCATTTTCACCTTTTTTAAAGGTCAACTTGATGGTATCGCCTTGACTCGCAACATTTCCAGCCAAATAGGTACTTTTAGGGACAATCACGTTCACCGCATACTTGTCGGCCCCGCCCATATCCATCCCCTCTTCACCCTTTTTAAAGACTCCAATGATCCGATAGCTCTGGCCGTTAACCGTGACTGATTCATCTAAAGCATTCATATACTTACCAAACGATTTTTTGGCGAACTCTTTAGAAACCAGTGCCACGGTACTATTCGTCTGCGCATCATTTAGCGAAATTTGATGCCCAGCAATCAAATTAGCGGTCGGCTCATTGATTAGTGAAACCTGCTCAGATTTAGCTTGCTGACCAACTTCAATATCCAAATTCAAATTACTATATTGCTTAATAATTTTGATTTGACTCAGCCCAAATTGTTGGTTGGCTGAAATATTTTGCACATCATCTGCTGAAAAACCATCCCCAGCAACGTCGTAATCATTGTTAAAAAAATCAATCTTGGTGGTTTGTTTACCAGTTTGGGTAGCTTGTAAATCTTTGAGGGTGGCGCGTTTGACCCCTTCCCCCAAGGCCATGATCGTAATCACCGCCGCAATCCCAATGATGATCCCAATCATCGTTAGAATACTACGCCTAGGATTAGCGCGCAAGGATTGCCAAGCGGTTTGAAATAACTCAATTAGTTGCATGGAGAACCTCCTCATCAGCCGTTATTTTACCGTCTAAAATTCGGATAATGCGGTCCGTTTCAGCGGCGACATTTGGATCGTGGGTCACCATCACAATCGTGGTCTTTTGCTCATGATTAATTTGTTTAAACAACTTGATAATTTCTTGGGAGGTTTCACTATCCAAAGCCCCCGTTGGTTCATCAGCAATTAAGAATTTAGGTTTGCCAATCAACGCCCGCGCAATCGACACACGCTGTTGTTGCCCACCCGATAATTCAGTGGGTTTTTTATTGGCCTGCCCTTCCAGCCCAACAATTGCCAACATTTCAGCCACTCGCGCCCAAATTTCTTGGCGCCGAGCACCGGCATAAATTAGCGGTAAGGCAACATTTTCTCTGACGGAAACATTTTGAATTAATTTGAAATTTTGAAAGACAAAGCCGACATTTTGATTCCTCAGCTTTGAATAAGTTGTCCGATTCAACCCTTGAATCACCTTGTCATCAAAGCGGTAATCGCCGACAAAATCTTCATCCAAGAAACCAATGATATTGATCAAAGTCGATTTACCTGAGCCAGACTGCCCCATGATCGAAACAAATTCACCCGCGGCAATTTCAAATGAAATATCTTTTAAAATATGGATGCTGGTAGTGCCGGCCTTAAAAGACTTGTTAATCCCCTCTAGTCGAATCATTCAGCCACCACCTTTTGCTTATCCTTCAAACTAGCATCTGGATTAGCTACGACCTTATCACCCTCTTTTAGTCCGTCGGTGATTAGGTAATAATCATCTTGGCGCGTCATCGTTGGTTTCACCGCATAGGCCCGCCCATTACGCACCAAAAATACTGTATTTCCCTTCAAAACTGCTTGTTTGGCTAGCTTAATCGTGTTTTGTGGCACTTTGATTTTCACCGATTGGCCGTCCATAAATTGCTGACTATTTACATCAGCGGTAATCCGATACTTGGCATTTTGACTTTTACTATTTTCGTCTGGGGTGCTCGCCACAAAATTAATTTTAGTATCTTGTGAGTTCCCAGTTGCCAGGGCTTTCACCAGCATCGTGGCATCTTTTTTCACCTTTGGATAATCAAATTCAGTGACCTGGCTAACCACCATCAAATCATTGGTTGATGCCGTCAAAATCACCGCGCCACTTTTATCATGGGCGACCTGGATTACGCCGGCAAATGGGGCGGTCAAAGTATGCTTGATTTTGTTGTTGGCGTCATTTAATTGTTTTTGCGTATTTGCCAAATCAGCTTGAGCATCCTTATAGGCCTGCGTTTCTGAATTCAATTGGGTTTGCAACTGGCTAACATCACTATCTTCAGCAGGCAAATTCTTGATTTGTTGCTTGAGCTGTTCAAGGTTTGCAGCTTGTTGTTGTAAATCACGTTGCCCCTTATTAACGGCATTAACCAGGTCATTAGCCGTGTTTTGAGCTTCAGCATCATTGGTGGTCAATAACGCTTGGCCCTGTTCAACACGATCCCCATCAGCAACCATGACACTTTGGATATCCCCGCGCGGATTTGTTAATATCTGCACTTGTTTGGCTTCAATTTTACCAGCCAAACTCAAGACGTCTTGGTGGAGCGTAGTCGTGGTGTAAAGCGGTTCTTGACTCATTTCTGGTAGTTTAGCCGAGTTGGCTTGCACGAGCAATTTAACCCCAATTCCCGCGGCAATCACGACTCCGATAACTATCCCAATAATAACTTTCTTCTTCATTTTCATTACTCCCCCGTGAATCTATACAAAATTTCTTTTCTCTTTATGTATATTACTGGTTTGTAAACGGATGAGCACCATCGTCTTTTTTAAAAAAATTGAAAAACTTCAAGTTGCTAATATCAGTTGTTTGTATTATTAGGGCATCAAAAAAACCTTGCGCAGGCCATTCCACAGCAAGGTTTTTAAAGCTTAATTTTCGTTGTATTCCAAGATGGTGCGGGCATCGAGGGCTTGCAAATCACGGTTATTATGCGTGTAGTATTTGTGGAAGGCCTTGATTTGGGCAGGTGAAACTTCCACTTGATGCTTCAAAACATACCACTCAACATTTTCAGTCAAAGGTGGTGTGGTCAATGACCCATTATAGTGATAATACGAGTGGTTGGTTGGCAACAACTCGTTAATGTCGAGTTCAGCTTCCTTTTTCTTACCGACATTATCAAGCACCGTTTGAAAAGCCGGATTCGCGTCCCCAGACTTAAGGAGTACCGCGACAACGGCAATCCGACCATCTGCTGATTTATTAACGAAATGGGCTTCAATCGGCGTATGTTTTTGATTAATCGTGTGTTCACTTTCGGCATGGAAATGGAATTGGGCTAAATTAAAAGTCCGGCCATCAATGTCAGCCGTCCCACCAATTTCAGCTTCAATGGCATGCCCATTGTTGACTACATTTTCAAAATGGTTGTCGTAATTAAATACTAAATTACTACCGGCATCCATGTCCGTAAAGTCACTACTTTCAATATTAATTGGTGATTGGGCATCCCCACTTTCAAACGTCCAATCTTTTTGATCAGCATATGAGAGATGTTCACCTTCTTTGGCAGCCTTTTCTTTAATTGCCTTAGCTTGTTGTTCCGTCAGTTCGGTGTTGGTTTGTTGCGGTTGGGTTAAGATTGTCCCCGCAGCGCCAATACCGACACCCACCACGACAAGTGCTGCCCCGATAATGCTATATTTCATATTCATCCTGAAAGTCTCCTTATAGTAGATAGCTTTAATTCAAGCTTACCAAATCCCAAGGTTAAAAGTCGAACCATAACCGTTGAAATTAGGCTTGTAGCTAGCTTATTTTACCAGCGCCACAAAAAAAGGGTAACTGCTCAGTCACCCTTTTTTGATCAATTAATTTCAGTATGCAACCGCGCTTAGATCAAGGCAAATGCTTGTTCCAAATCAGCAATCAAATCTTCAATATCTTCTATTCCAACGGAAAGCCGAATCAATTCATCCGCAATTCCATGGGCATGCCGGACGTCAGCTGGAATTGATGCATGCGTCATGACTGCAGGCACATCCAACAAACTTTCAACGCCACCGAGACTTTCGGCCAAGGCAAAGATTTGGAGATTTTCCACGAATTTTTTAATATCTAACCCAGGTTGTAATTCAATAGAAATCATCCCACTAAAGCCGCGCATTTGCTTTTTGGCAATACTAAATTGGGCCGCATTTTCATCACCAGGGTAATAAATTTTAGCGACTTTATCTTGTTTTTCCAACCACTTAAACAACGCACTTGCATTGTCATTATGCGCCTTCATCCGCAACGCAAACGTCTTCAAACTCCGCAAGACCAAATAACTGTCAGATGGGCCCAAAACACTTCCAACTGACATTTGTAAGTGCTTAATTTGCGTCTTCAAATCAGCGTCTTTAACAATCACAAAGCCACTAAGGACGTCAGAATGGCCACCGAGATATTTAGTCCCTGAATGTGCGACGAAATCAGCACCTAAGTCAAGTGGATTTTGGTTATACGGTGTAGCAAATGTATTGTCGATGCCCAACTTTGCGCCATGGTTATGCGCGATATCGGCCAGGGCTTGGATATCAGCTAGTTTCAACAACGGATTAGTTGGCGTTTCCAAGAAAATCATTTTAGTATTGGGCTTCAGGGTGGCACTCACCGCCGTCAAATCAGTCATATTGACTTGATCAAACTCTACTCCCAAGCGTGATAAAATCGTATTCACTAAGCGGAAAGTCCCACCATAGACATCATCGCCAAGTAATACGTGATCGCCAGCTGACAACGTGCTCATCACACTATGAATCGCACTCATCCCAGACGCAAAAGCAAACCCAGCCGTCCCATGTTCTAATTCAGCCATCAATTGTTCTAAGGCCGCCCGCGTTGGATTTTCTGAACGGGTATATTCCCATTCAGCCCCACCACCCAAGACTGTCTGCTTGTAGGTGGTTGTTTGATAAATCGGCATATTAACGGCACCGGTCCGAGGATCGATTTGATTACCACCGTGAATAACTTGGGTATTGAATTTCATTGTTATCAAGCTCCTTTATAGCTGAAATGTTTATTTGAATACTATTAGTAGTTACCTTAACTTTAACATCTTCAAAAAAAGTAAACAATGAATTTGTTCAATAATACTGATTAATGGAGCATGCTCATAATTTCATGGATTAAACTATTAATCGTAGGATAACCGTCAAACAATCCTTATCTCTATCCTTTATGCTAAGAATAGTTGAGAAACAATTCAAAAAAGACAGAGGAATTAATTATGTGGAAATTTAAGCGAAGTGTTGCAGCACTCTTCTTAGCAAGTCAAATTGGTGCCCTTGGGATGATGGTGCAGCCAGTTTTCGCCGATAGTCACCCGTATACGGATTTGGTGCAACCAGCCGTCAGCGAGCGAATGGTCGGCGCCATTGATAGTGAATGGGCCAACGATCGACAAACCTATACCATTAACTCAAGCAATGCTAATCAATGGGCCGGTTCGTTTGAATCATGCCATTTTTCAACATCAACTGGACCCCAGGGAACTGGCGACGGCACGCGCACAACGGTTGAAATCATGTTGACGAATCCCAATTCTGAATCGATTAAAATTGGGATTCAAGAAGGTGTCTATGGCTATGCCGATGATTGGTATTGGGAATTCCCCAACCAACGCTGGCGTAACAAGGTAGAATCCCACAGTAGCCTAATGTATACCACGATCCCCCCACATAAAACGGTGGTGAAGCGCGTGATTACCAATACTGATCAAGGGGCTTTAAGCGGGCATGTGCAGAGTGTCTACACGGTTGAAAATGCCAATGACGATTCGCACGTTTTGGCATATAGCGTAAAATTCCATCGCATCGCATCATAACAAAGAAAACACCTAACAATTTCGTTAGGTGTTTTTCAATGGAGCTTAAATTAGTTTTTGCGGCGGAATAACCAACTAAAGAATCCGCGGCGCTTTTTGGGTTGGCGATCTGAACGATGCAACCGTTGTGATGCAACCGGTTCAGTTACAACTGCTTCCGGCGTATTTTCAGGTACGGCTTTGGCATCAGCTGTTTCCGTTGCATCTGTTTCGGCAGTTGAAGCCGCTTCGGTAACTTCAGTAGCCTCTGTAGCTTCAGTAGCCGCAGAAGATGCAGCAGGTTCTGTTGATTCAACAACATCTGCATCTGCCTCAATGGCACTTGCTTCAACCGCTGATGTTTCAACTTCTTCAGTTTGAACCTCAGGAGTCGCTTCGACAGCACTTGGTTCAACCGGCGTTGGTTCCATGATTTCTGGTACCACTGGAGTTGAATTGGCTAGGGTCAAAACTTCTGGTTCCACTGGCTCAGTTGGTTGCACCACCTCAGCTTGGGATGCTTCCACAACTGGCGCAGCACTTGCCTCACTCACCGGTTCTGCTACTGATTGGGGTTCAATCGTCGCCCCAGAATTAATCACAATTGTGTCGACAATTGACGTCACGAAGGCTTCTTTTTCGATGGCGGCATTCATCAAACGTTGATCGTGCGCCAGTTGAGCAGCCCGGCGCTTTTCAGCTTCAATTGAATAATTGGCAATCATTTCATCCGTTAAAATCGGAATCGTCATTGTCTTGGTCGTCACACCCAAGTCCACTGGCACTTCGATTTTTTCACCCGTAATCGGATTCATGGCTGACAACTTGAGATCTTTAGGTTGCAATTCAATTGGAATCGGCAACGCAAATTCTAAGCGTTCATCTACTGGCACTTGGATTGGATGCGGATTTTCTGGGACCAACACTTCGACATAGAGTCCGGCTTGATTAACCGAGCCTTCCAAGACCCGCGTATTCCCTTGCGTTGAAATCAAAGCTGTTACAATTGGCTTGGGTGATTTCATCGTCACTTCGATTTTCGTCCATGAATCTAAATCATCGGGCAAAACGGCGACGACTTCAGCGATTCCCACCGAGTGCTTCAAGTCAATTTGCACAATAAAATTACCTGATGCGTCGACTTCAGGTTGAATTTGGACCTCGTCAGGCAATGTAATAGTGATAATGGCAGCGGGATTGCCAACCGTTCCAATGATACTTGCCCCTAAACTGTTAGTCAGCGCTGATGCAACTAATGGTAATTCCATAGACTTCTCCTACCTCTTCTGCGAGTTTCATCCTCAGCATATTCATCTTCAATCATATACTAATTTGTAGCTTTTTGCATAAAACAAAAAGGCAGATGACCCCGTTTTACCAGAACCTCTACCTTTTTTAGAAAATTTTAACGTCTATAGCTCTTTAACTGCGGCGATTACGTCAGCAACCACCTTCTTGGCATCCCCGTACAACATTGAGGTACCAGGCAAACCGTACAATTCATTTTCAATGCCGGCATAACCCTTACCACGCCCACGCTTAACCACGACAGCCGCCTTAGCAGCATCGACGTCCAAGATTGGCATCCCAGAAATTGGGGTTCCTTGACGACGAGCAGCTGGATTGGTAACGTCATTGGCTCCAACAACTAACGCAACGTCAGCCGTTGGGAACAATGGATTGATGTCATCCATATCTAATAACTTTTCATACGGAATATTTGCTTCGGCCAACAACACGTTCATGTGACCAGGCATCCGACCAGCCACTGGGTGGATCGCAAACTTCACATCCACACCCTTGCCTTCAAGCAACTTAGTCAAATCAGCAATTTCATGTTGTGCACCGGCCACGGCAAGTCCGTAACCAGGCACGATGATCACTGAATTGGCATAGGCTAATTGCACAGCCAAATCATCGGCAGAAGTCTCGCGCAATGGGGCAGCATCACCAGCTGGACCAGCATCGTCAGTGGCTCCTGAAGTATCCCCAAAGCCACCGCCCAAGACACTCAGCAATGAACGATTCATCGCCTTGGCCATCAACAATGACAAGATGGCTCCCGCGGCTCCAACCAAGGCGCCAGCAACGATCATGACCAAGTTATTGATCACGAACCCAGCCATGGCCACGGCTGTACCAGTACATGCGTTCAAAACTGAAATAACCACGGGCATGTCAGCTCCACCAATTGGCAAAGCAAACGTCAACCCAATAATCAAAGCGAAAACGCAGATCATCACAACTGGCAACCAAACTGGGTAACCAAAGCTTTGACCAGCCACAACCATGTAAGCAAAGAAGACAATTCCAGCGATTGAAACGATGTCAATCACGCGCTTCAATGGAATCCGTACGGCAGAACCACTCACAATCCCTTGGAGCTTACCAGCGGCAATTAACGAACCAGAGAATGTAATACATCCAATCGCAATGCCCAACACGGCTGAAATCAAACCAGGCACAGTATGGCCCATTGAACCGTCTTTAACTGGTGACAATGCATCATTGATGGCCACCAATGCAGCCGCCCCACCACCAACGGTATTAAACAAACTAACCAATTGTGGCATCGCCGTCATGTGCACGCGCTTAGCTGAGATAACCCCAATCACGGCCCCGATAATAATTCCAGCAGCCAAAACGGCTAGGGCTAACCCAGAATTAAAGCCGGTGGCAGCGGAATTGATACACGCCATGACTGAGGCAACGATCATCCCAGTAATTGAGACAAAGTTACCTTTACGCGCTGTTTTAGGACTGTTCATGTAGCGCAACCCTTGAATAAAGAGGATTGACGCCAACAAGTAAACAAACCAAGCAATCGTATCTAAATTAGCAGTGAAAAAATTCGTATTCATTATGCTTCACCGCCATTCTTATCGTCAGTTTTTTCAGGCTTAGGCTTAAACATATCAAGCATCCGGTCAGTAACCACGTACCCACCGACAACGTTGATTGTACCCAATAAAGCTGCCAAGAAAATCAATACGTATGACAAAACTGTGTTTGATTCAGCCGCCACGATGATAACTCCGACCAAAACCACGCCGTGAATTGAGTTAGCGCCTGACATCAATGGCGTGTGCAAAGTTGCTGGCACGCGCCCGATCACTGTAACCCCAATAATTAACGCTAAAATAAATAGCGTAATTGCAATAACCATTGTTGACATTATTTATTCTCCTTCTTTAACTTCCACGGCAACAGGCGCTTCAACCACGCTTGTCCCCGGAATCAAAGCAGCATCCAATTCTTCTTCAGGGCGAATGACCAGAGCATCTTCAACCAAGAAGTGTGAAATGACATCCGCGAAATTACGGGCCAACAACGCTGATGAAACAGTCGGTGTTTGGCTAGGCAAGCTCGGTGCCCCAATAATTTTAACGCCGTCAATTTCTACTGTGTCATTTGGCTTTGAACCTTCAACGTTACCACCCAAATCAGAAGCCCCACAGTCAACAATGACTGAACCGGCACCCATATTGGCCACCCCCGCACTGGTCAACAGCACTGGTGGCTTACGACCAGGCACTTGGGCCGTCGTAATGATGATGTCAAAGTTGGCTGCAGCTGCATCAACCGCAGCTTGTTGGGCGGCGGCTTCTTCAGCGGTCAACTTACGGGCATAACCACCCTCACCTTGACCTTCTGACAAACCAGCTGAAATATCTAAGAACTTAGCACCCAACGATTGCACTTCTTCTTTTGAAGCAGGTCGCACGTCATAAGCGGTTACCACGGCACCCAACCGCTTGGCCGTACCAATCGCTTGCAAACCAGCAATCCCAGCTCCCAAAATCAAAACGCGGGCCGGCCGGACAGTTCCAGCCGCCGTCGTCATCATTGGCAAGAACTTAGGAAAACTATCAGCGGCCAAAATGACTGCCTTGTAACCCGTAACTGAATTTTGTGATGTCATGGCATCCATTGATTGGGCCATCGACAATTGTCGTGGCAAGCGAGTAATGTCAACCGCCGTCACGCCATTAGCAGTGTTGAGCTGGGCATACTTAGCCGCCAACTCATCATCACCCATTGAGCCAAGCAGGCCAACGAGCCATTGATCCTTCAGTGAAGTCGCTAAATCAGCTAAAGTAGCTTTGTCACTAATTGACATCACTACATTGGCTTGCAAAGTGGTTGCACGATCTACCACCGTTGCGCCGGCTTCAGTATACAAATCATCGGCAAAGTAAGCCCCTGCTCCTGCGCCAGTTTCGACTAACACATCGAACCCAGCTTTTTTTAGTCGAACAACTGATTCCGGTGTGGCCACAACACGTTGTTCTAGCCCCGCCGTATCATTTAAAATTCCTACGCTAACAGACATATTAATCTCCCGTGTGTAAAAAATAGCAAAATAATCATACAAATATAGTTTAACATATACAACGCCATACTAAAAAAGATAATCATCCTAATTATCAGATATTTTTTACATACAAAAAGGAAGTTAATCAGCAATTGCCAATTAACTCCCTCTTAATTACGGATTTGTTTAGCCAACACGCACAATCAAAGTGTCAACCTTAGCAGTCCGCGTTACATATTCAGTAACTGAACCAATCAACAAACGCTCGATTGCATTCAACCCAGTCGCACCGATCATAATCAAATCAATGTCCAACTTGGCAGGTGCTTGATGGGCGATAATGTCCTTTGGTGAACCATACTCAATTGTATATTCAGCGTTTTCAACACCAGCATCCTTGGCTTGTTGCAAGTATGCATCCAAAGTCTTCTTAGCAGTTTCAGCAACTTGCTCAACCATAGTTGTCTTAAAATCAGCAACGTTTTGGAAAGCGCGCGTATCGATAACGTGCAAGATGTGCAACGTAGCTTGGTTGTTACGCTTTGCTACTTGAATTGCCTTAGCCAAAGCGGCTTCAGCTTCTTTAGATCCATCCACCGGAATTAAAATGTTGTTGTAGTTCAAATCTGTCGTCATAATTTGTTCCTCCTCAAAAGGCTTACTTTATAAATACTATTATACAGTAATTGAAATAAATGTCATGAAATATCCATGAATGTTATCACACCAGTCTGTGCGCATCTACTTCCGATACAGTAATGGCGCGTAAATCATAGGTAATAAGGCGGTGGAGATCGAGGCTAATAAAATAAAAATCAGGGTTGGCCATGGTTTTGTGCCAAAGATTAAGGCACTGACGGCTGTGGCGACCCCTAAGCTCATGAAGGTCCAGCCAAAGAAGGTTGTTACGCCTTTGATGACGCGGGGTTCCATGCCCATGAAGCCGGTTTTTCGGTGTTTTAGTAGGTAGTAGCCGATACCTGTGGTTAGGGCGATGAATAAGATAAACAAAGCGATGATCATGTTTTTTCCTCTTTATGTTGATTTTGTTTTTTGGTTGATAGAGCTATTCTGCCGGTTGCCCCCTTGGGGGCAACATTGTTTTGAAATTTGGGCCGGCTGGGGCTCTACGGCAAAGATCAATTTCGTGGGAAACGGGTGGCGCAAATATGGGGAAAGGTCCGCGAGCGGCCCTGCGCCATGCCCGTTGTGGGTCTGAATATCGGGCGCCGGTTCCCCATATTCGGCCGCCCTTGCTTTTCCCACAAATTGATCGCTCCGAACCCCAGCCGGCCCAAATTTCAAAACAATTGGCAGAGTTAATATCGATGTTTCTAACTGGATTGTACTGGTCGTTCATATTTGGACAATCGTTCTAAATTGGTTTAGATATTCATTACTAATTCGCCACTAATTCCCGTGTTATAAGTGAAATGTTCTAAATAGTAAATCCCCTCTACTAACTAATTAATATCTTACATGAATAACACACTCATTATCGCAAATTTAGTGTAGAAATAACTAGCAACCAACCTCTAAAGCTGAAGTTCTAGACCCAGAAAGAGCTAAAGCGACTGGCGGGTGGGCTTTTTGTTTCTGGGGGAAAGGGCGGAGCATTGCTGGGGTTGTAGTGGGTCAAGCGAGGTAGCGAAACGATTAAGACCCATTTTGTGGCCCACGCTCTTGGGCCGCAAAATTCTGGTCGTATTGGTTCGTGTCGCCCACTTCAACCCCAGCAATGCGGAGTCCTTTCCCCCAGAAACAAAAAGCCCGTGGCACGCAAGTGACACAAAAAACCTAGAAACAAAAAAATGGCCCGTACACCGGAGTATACGAACCGCGAAAACTTGATTGACGCCGTTAGATGATTCATCAGAGTTGACTCCCGAATAAGAAAAAGTGGGTACTAAGTCGGCTCTTGCGACTACCAAATGTAAAGGGCATGTCACGCCGGCGTTCCGCTATTCCCGAGGTCTAAAAGTGTAAAAGAACTACTGAAATTAAGAATCACGCGTACGTCCAAGAAATCGTTATACCATATTATACAGCCATCCTAATGTTTTAGCACTATTTTTGAGGCTTCATAATTTGGGGAAATGTTTTTTTGTAGATTATATAAACTGCTACTAGTACCGTAACTTGAGCTTCTATTGCGAGTGAAGATGCCATTATGTTTGATAACAATTCACCCCAAAATATCATTATCAATTCACTGATCACGCCGATTACAAGCATTAGTAGCGCTATCAATAATGTGCTTTTAGATTTTTTCATAATTACCCCCATTGAATACAATTATATCAATATTATTGTGCATTTTCGCTAATAATATTTATGCTGAAATATCTGAATTTATTATAGCTCTTTAATTAAGATACCACAACTAATCAATATTTTTGTATATGACGTTAATTATTATTCAATCCGTCTTGTTGAGCTTTGCGAATTCGCTCATATTGCTCTGAGTATGCTTGTTCAGCCTTGGAATTGCCCTTGGGTTGCCAATACTTTGTCCCCTGCAATTTATCTGGCAAATATTGTTGAGCCACCCAATCACCAGGATAAGCATGCGGATAAAGATACTCTACCCCATGCCCTAATTTGGCTGCACCTGCATAGTGTGCGTCCTTTAAAGCTGCTGGGATATCGCCCACGCCACCTTTACGCACATCGGCCAAAGCAGCATCGATAGCCACATAAGCTGAATTTGATTTGGGTGATAAAGCTAATTCCAAGACCGCATTGGCAATTGGAATGCGTGCTTCTGGAAATCCGAGCTGTTCAGCGGCTTGAATCGCTGTCACCGCACGGGCCGCCGCAGCTGGATTTGCCAAGCCAATATCTTCATATGCAATCACACGGAGGCGTCTAGCAATGATGGGTAAATCACCTGCTTCGATTAAGCGTGCCACATAATATAGCGCCGCGTCTGCATCACTGCCTCGAATTGACTTTTGTAAAGCTGAGATGACATCGTAATGGCCATCGCCGTCTTTATCAGCTGTCATGGCGCGCCGCTGCACGGTTTCTTCGATAATCGGTAACGTGATGTGGATGATGCCGTCATCACTGGCTACGGTTGATTTTACCGCCAATTCCAGTCCATTCAAAGCTGCCCGTAAATCCCCATTGGTCGCGTACACCAAATGATTTTCGGCGTTTTGATCGAGCTCAGCATGAAACTCACCTAACCCCCGCTCATCATCGGTCAAGGCGCGCTTAATGGCGATGCGAATATCTTCTTCATCAAGCGGCTTAACTTCAAAAATCTGTGCCCGCGAGCGAATGGCGGGATTGATTGACAGGTATGGATTTTCCGTTGTGGCCCCAATTAAGACAATCCGGCCACTTTCCATATGCGGCAACAAAAAATCCTGCTTGGTTTTATCCAAGCGGTGAATTTCGTCCAACAACAAAACGACCGTGCCAGACATTTTGGCTTCTTCAGCCACAATCTGGAGGTCTTTTTTACTGTCTGTCGCCGCGTTTAAAATGCGAAAGGCGTATTTAGTTGAGCCGGCGATGGCACTGGCGATACTAGTTTTACCAGTACCGGGTGGGCCATATAAAATCATCGATGAGAGCATTTTGGCTTGCACCATCCGATTGATGATTTTACCTTCGCCGACCAAATGCTGTTGCCCAACGACTTCTTCAATTGTCCGCGGGCGCATCCGATATGCCAGGGGTTGTAATGCCATAGTTGAGCCTCATTTACCAAATAATTTATTGAGCCAGTTCTGCCGTGGAGTAGTGCTAGTTGCTTCGTCACGCGTTGCTTGGCTCGCTAATTGCGCAATGTCGATTTCATCTTCATGCACGGCCGCATCAGCCGCATAAACAGCGCCATATGCCGATTTGTCCTCAGAAAACGTGGTATCATTTTTCAATGTAAAATCCACATTGGCCTTTTTAACCAATTGCATATAGACGTCGATGATGTCACGATCTAACTCGCCATTGATGATTAGCGTGCCGGTGGGATGTTGTTTAAAGACTTCGACCCAAGCGCTTAAATTGTTCCCTGAATACATCTCCGCAATCGTTTCCACCGCATACACACGCTCACGAAATGTACCGAGGTAATGGCGTTGCTCGTCAGGATTGATTTTTGGGGTACCGTACAAACCAGCCTGTACGTGCGGATCCATTTGTTCGTTATCAGTCATCTGCGCCCCTTTTGTAAAATGTAATACTACCATCTTACCATGTTAGGTGCTTATTTTAAATTAACAGCAAAGGCCGCATATGGTGGCAACTCTACGTCAGTTAATTGCGTTGGCACAAAGCCATTATCAATCCAAACTTCTTTAATTTCACCTGCAAAACTAAAGGTGTTTGGCGTCGCTGAAAAATTCGTGACGATCAAAATTTGGGCACCATTATACGTGCGTGTGTAGGCAAAGACGTCCGGGGCCGTGTCTAGCAAGGCAAACTCACCCCAAATGATAATTGGTTGGGTCTTACGTAATTGAATTAACTTTTGATAAGTGTAAAAAATCGAATTTGGATCTGCCAAGGCCGCTGCCACATTGATGGTAGTGTAATTGGGATTCACCGCCAACCAAGGTTGACCAATAGTAAAGCCGGCTTGGGCTGTCGCATCCCACTGAATTGGGGTGCGCGCATTATCGCGACCCTTGGCGTTAATTGATTCAATCAACTGGGCTTTAGGCGTGCCGGCAGCCAAGGCTTCGTTATACATGTTGATCGCTTCGATGTCTTCAACTTGGCTGATATCAGTGACCGGTGCATTGGTCATCCCGATTTCTTCACCTTGATAAATGTATGGTGTGCCTTTCATAAAGTGCAACAAAATTGCCAACATTTTCGCTGATTCGACGCGATATTGGCTGTCATTACCCCAGCGCGAGACAATTCGGGGCAAATCATGATTATTCCAAAACAGTGAATTCCAACCTTGTTCACCCAATTCAGTTTGCCATTTAGCCATCACCGTCTTGAGGGCTGGAATTTCAAGTGGCTTTAACGCCCACTTGCCTTCACCTTCAACTTCATCTAAGCCAATGTGTTCAAATTGGAAATCCATCGCCAACTCATGGCGCGCCGGATCAGAGTACAATTTGGCAATTTCTGGCGTTGCGCCCCAAGTTTCACCAACCGTCAACATGTCTTTGTCGCCAAAGGTTGCCCGATTCATTTCTTGCAAATATTCATGCAACTTAGGTCCGTTGCTCGTGATTTTCTCCAATGGTACCTTACCAATCAAATCAATCACATCCATGCGGAACCCACCGATGCCCTTATCAATCCAAAAATTCATCATGTCATAAACGGCTTGGCGCACGGCTGGATTAGCCCAATTTAAATCAGGCTGTTTTTTACTGAAAATGTGCAAATAATATTGCCCACTAGCAGCGTCAAATTCCCAAGCCGAGCCTGAAAAAGTCGACACTAAATCATTGGGGGCACCACCGTCAACCGGATCCGCCCACACATAATAATCACGGTATGGGTTATCTGTTCCCTTTTTCGCCTCGATAAACCATTGGTGTTCATCACTCGTGTGGTTGACCACCAAATCCATGACAATTTTAATATTGCGCCGGTGCCCCTCAGCAATCAGCTCATCCATGTCAGCCATCGTCCCAAACTCAGTCATAATATCCTCGTAATCAGAGATATCATAGCCATTGTCATCGTTTGGACTCTTGTAAACGGGTGAGAGCCACAGCGCAGTGATGCCCAGTTTTTCTAAATAGTCCAAATGATTAATAATTCCTCGCAAATCACCAATCCCATCCCCATCCGTATCTTGAAATGAACGTGGATAAACCTGATAAACGACGGCTTCTTGCCACCAATTAGCTGTTTTTGTCATGCCTATTTAATCTCCAATATTTGTATTTGCAACTTATGCAAGCGCTTCCATTTACCATTATACCTAATTCCGGCTAACTGAGACACCGAGAATCAAAAAAACGCAAATCCACTTTGGATTTACGTTTCTTCCAATACTAATTAATTCTTGTTTTCGCAAATAATCATCTTATTATCAAATAAGCAACTATTGTTTAACATTTTTTACGTTCTTAAATTTTCTGTATTCTAACTTATAACCACAAGTAACAACGCTGCCACCTGCTTTTACTATTATTTCTGTCACTACATGCTTTATTCCTATACAAAGAACAGCCACAGGCGCTGAACTTCCTCCAGTCTCAGGCGCTAGTGCAAGACCTATAGCGACACAGGTTGGAGCAAACAAAATGTTAATTGCAGTTCCTACACCTACGGAATTAATTGCATGTTTTGAAAGATAAATATCAAAGTTCCCATTTTTTACAGGCCCATGCCATATGATTTTTGTCACACCAGCATGATTGGCTGATAAATTTCTTTCAGAAATATTCGGGGCAACTTGTTCACCGTTAATATGGATTTAAAATTTTATTTTCAATGGTTTTCCACATATGTTACCCCTCGTATAATTATGAGAAATTAAGTAATATATTTGCAGTTTTCTTATAATCATTTCCAATCCGTAATACGTTCTATTGATGGACCAAAAGCATATTTACAATAAATGCAAAGATTCCATCAAAAGTAATTGAAAAACTATCGTCGTTGCATGCATCTTTTTAGCAAAACCCCTAGAATATACTGCGGGCACGATTAAGATTTCCGCTAAAAAACAGGCATTACTAAATTGTTTTGGTAAAAATAGACCAGCCAGTAAAATAATTAACAAGCCTGTGCAAATCGTTAAAAAGAGATGCTTCATTAAGATCTCGGTATACGGATTTAAAAATTTGTGTTCAATTGTTCGCCACATACTGTTCTCCCTCTCATAAGCATGAGAAATCAATTTGTATTTATTACAAGATAATTTATGGTATTACAGTGATTTGATAATGCTATTAAATAAATAGCATCTCAACGCCTGTTTTACCCTTTTTTTTGGTGTCGACTACCAAGATTTATTAAACCACAATATTATCGACATATTTGTAAAATACTTTACGATTTGATTACAAATAAATACATTATTCCATAATTCAGGCTATCTTGTGTAGTTGAAACATATTAATTTTTTGTTTAATCCTTACTCTCACAACTGAACTAATAATCTATCTAATTTACATAGTTTGTTTAAAAAATCCGCCATATTGGAACTGAACATCTTGAATTAGACCAAAAAAGCGTGCAATCCAAGTTGGATTGCACGCTTTTTTATGTGTTTATAAGTTTTTTTCGGCAAAGAATGTTACAGGCAACGCGATGATGGGCACCAAAATTGCACCGCCAATCATTTCAATCACCCCGTTAAAGCCAACGATGATTTGCAATAACCATGATAGCGACACACCGCCACCCGCAGGTAAGCCAGTGAACGTTGTGTGCATCACATTAAAGCCGATCCACGTAAACAAAATAACCAAGGCGGTATTGGTAAAGGCTGATAATGCGCCTAACCCAATCAACCACGGGGTCTTGGTTTTAACTGCGCGGTTTTTAACAAACTTCCAGTAAAGAAGCCCGATTAAGAACCCAACCATCATCCGTGGGAAAATGGCCGTGATTGGATTTCGAAACATCAAAGCCCCAATCGTGACTGCGCCGGTCCAGGCATTGTAAAATGAGTAACCACCCCATACAAAGCCGAGTAACAAACCAGTTGTAGGCCCTAAGACCATCGCACCAATCGCCACCGTATACGTAATAATCGTTAACGAAACCACGGGGTTAATGGGGATAAAGCCCAACCACGGTACCAAACATTGGAGCAAAATAATTGCGATGAATAACGCCGTCAATACGAGGCGACGTGTTTTGTTTTGAGTTGCCATTCTAGGTAAACCCTTTCTTAGATGAAAAATTGCAATAAAAAATGTGCATAGCATTTAAACTATCCACATTTTATAATACATGATTTTACATTTAATAAAATATCTTTTTTATAAATATGTCATTAACTAGTCGCGTTTGGCCGCAAAATACTGTTCCATCCGGGCCACGGCCTCTTGCAAATCCTCATCTGAAGCCGCATAAGAAATCCGGACATAATCAGCAGTGAATTTTGAAAAGGCTGAACCAGGTACCAAGGCGACGTGAGCTTCTTGGGCTAATTGCATGGCAAACCCGTTGCCGTCATTCCCAAAATCAGCTGGAATCTGGGCGAAGATGTAAAACGCCCCTTCTGGATTGGTAATCTTAAAGCCCATTTCGGTCAATTTAGGAATCAACCAATCACGCCGGCGCTTATAGATATCTCGCATCTCCTCTGCCACATTAGCCGCACTGGTCAAAGCCGTCAGAGCACCGTCTTGGAGCACCTTTGGCAATGAGAATGTCAAGGTATCATGGACCTTAGAAGCTTGTTCAATCAGCTTCTTTTGCCCGATCACAAAGCCGATTCGATACCCGGTCATCGCGTGCGACTTTGACAAACCAGTAATCATAATGACTTGATTGGGAATGATTGAGGCCATCGAAACGTGTTCTTGATCATACGTCAATTGTGAATACAACTCATCAGAAATCACCCAGAGGCGGTTGCGCACAAAGGCTTCAGCAAGCTCTTCTAATTCAGCGCGTGAATAGGTTACCCCAGATGGATTTGATGGATAATTAAATAACACGGCCTTAACAGGTACGCGCGCATTATCCACGGCTTCATCAATCATCGCCGCCGTTAATTTAAATTTATTGGGACGGGTATTAATTGAAATTTTACGCCCTCGCGCCAAGGCCAAGGCCGCAAAATAAGGAGGGTAGGCTGGTTCTGGGACGATGACCCCTTCCCCATCGTTTAAAATCGTATCAAACACGACGTTGATGGCTTCAGAAACGCCGGCCGTTACAATCACGTTGTCCGCATCTTCATACGCCAAATCATAGCGTTGATTAAAATAATTCACCGCAGCTTGGCGCAACTCCACGATGCCGCGAGATTCAACATAGTGGGAATTATTGTCTTGAACTGATTCAATGATGGCGTCTTTGATCGGCTCAGCCACATTAAAACCAGGCTCTCCATAGGTCAATTTAATTAAATCAGGTATCCCGCGTACGGATTCTTGAAATAACGTCAAACCGTCCATTTCCATCCCCGTAACAATTGGATTAAGTGGTTGAATAAAATCTTTCATGGCAAACTCCTTGCAATTGACTTTGTTTTTGTAATGATATTATACGACGCGCCCGTGGTACAACAAAACAAGCACCCTTAAACGTGGTAATTTATTAATATCTTAGCACTTTCTTGATTAAAACTTGGGTCTTTAGGGCATAATCCATTAAAATAGAACTAGAGGTAATCAATATGACAGATTTTAAGGCAACACCTATTCCTGAATATGAAGAAGCGTGGCACTGGTCAGCACCACAAGCTATGCCCATTCAAGAAAATAATGAAGAACTCGTACCCCTTAGCTATATCGACCGGGTGATTACTAGCCCCCAATATGCCATCCAAGGCCTCTCGGGGGCTTTGACTGAGATTTACGCGCGCCAATCGGTCCAAGCAAAATTGGCTGAAGCAACCAAACTTTTACCTGAGGGCCTGCGTTTTGTGGTCTTTGATGCCTGGCGTTCATTTTCAACCCAAATGGCCTTGTTTAACAGTTTATCGCGCAAATATGCGATTGAACATCCTGACTGGTCAAATGAAGAAATTCAAGAAATGACGCTCAAAACCGTGGCCATGCCGTCCCGCGACCCGCTCAAGCCATCACCTCATAACACGGGGGGCTCAATTGATTTGACGATTGTCGATGCCAATGGTTGCATGTTAAATATGGCATCCCCATTTGATGATATTGAACCAACGGCGCAAAGTAATTATTTTGAATCCCGCGAATATCTAGACGCTGGTGAACTCGCCGCGCGCGATAATCGCCGGTTGCTCTATAACATTATGACGACGGTGGGCTTTACCAATTATGATGGCGAATGGTGGCATTATGATTATGGTAATCAAAATTGGGCATGGCGTTCGGGAAATAATCTAGCCCATTACGGTGCCACGAAACCAATTTTCCCGTGGACGCAAATTTTAGATTAACCGACTAAATATCACCTAAAAAAGAGCCTAACTACAGGCTCTTTTTTGCGTCTATCTATCGTTATGAAGCCGCCGTTTGAATCTCCAGAGCTGCTCAAATGCCAGACTTGCGTACCATTTGAACTCGCAAAGATATGAATACAGCGCTGATCAAATGGCAACTTGGGATATGCACTCAAGCCAATTTGTTCAATACCAGCAAGCGTGGCACTCGGAATGGTAATGTAGGTAGTTTAAAAACACTAAAGCTGAAGTTCTAGGGCTAAAAGGAGCTAAAGCGACTGGAAGCCGGTGTTTGGGCTGGGTGGGGTCAAGGGCGGAGCATTGGTGCTGTTGTAGGGGGTTAAGCGAGGTAGCGAAACGATTAAGACCCATTTTTTGGCCCACGCTCTTGGGCCGA
>JAITQG010000064.1 GCA_031289015.1 Lactobacillaceae bacterium | reverse complement strand
AAGCCCAAGAACGTAATCTTTGAGCCGTCAGTGCCCCCACGGACGGGTTCGATGATTGGTTGAATGTTCAATTCATGCATTGCCGCTTCAGCCAAATCAACTGAGGCCATGTCGTCCTTTAGAATTTCACCCATGTTGTAGTATTGGTCTTCTAATTCGACAGTAATCCGGTCTTCACCAAATTCCGCATTAAACTTAGTAGCCAAATCCAACAAGGTTTGCTTGCGTTCTTCAAACTTAGCGCGGTCATGATCACGCACAATATAGCGCAAAGTTGCTTCTTCAGCTGAACCATTAACTTGCATCACATGCCAGAAACCTTCACGGCCAGCAGTGTGTTCTGGGCGATCATGTTCTGGCAAAGCTGCGTGGAAATCAAAGGCCACTTGAATCGCATTGATCATCGTATCCTTGGCAGAACCAGGATGCACATTCAAGCCTTGAATCTTAACTTTGGCCCCGGCTGCTGAGAAAGTTTCCCATTCAAGTTCGCCCAAAGGTCCACCATCAAGGGTGTAAGCAATATCAGCTCCGAATTCAGCAACGTGGAAGTTATTTGCCCCGATGCCGATTTCTTCATCCGGTCCAAAGCCAAAGACCAACTTACCGTGCTTAACTTCTGGGTGGTTGACCAAGTATTCAGCCGCCGTGATAATTTCAGCCACGCCAGCTTTATCATCAGCGCCCAACAAAGTCGTGCCATCAGTAGTGATCAACGTGTGGCCCTTATACTTTTTCAAGCTTGGGAATTGGTCGACCGTCAATGAATAATCAGCGTTCAACTTGATTTCTGAGGTTCCATCGTAGTTTTCCACGAATTGGGGATTCACATTTTCCGCATTAAAATCAGCTGTGTCAACGTGGGCGATAAAGCCAATCGTTGGCACGGTTTTATCTAAGTTGGCAGCCAATTCGGCAAAGACATAGCCATCACTCATCGTGCGGACGTTTTGCAAGCCAATCGTCTTCAATTCAGTGGCCAAATCAGCCAAGAAAGCGACTTCTTTGGGATCTGATGGGATTGTAGTTGAATCTTCGTTTGAACGGGTATTGACCTTCACGTACTTAACAAAGCGGTCGACCAAAGTTGGGTAAGTTGTTTCTGTCATGTTAAATTCCTCAGTTTTCTAAATGATATAAGTATATGGATCGGTATTAATTTCAGACGCAAAGACGTTGGTTAAGTCCCAATTATGCGCCGTTTTCCAGCGTTGTACAAGCGCTACCATCTCTGGTTTTGCGATGGCCTCCATGTGATGATCAGGATCAATCACAACAAAGTCATCAGCCAAAACATCGTGACCAGTATGATAATACAAATCAGCCGTCACATAGGCATCTGCCCCCGCCGCTTGGGCCGCTGGGTATTCACTGCCGCCGTCACCACCAAGCACGGCAATCGTTTGAATCTCGCGTTGCAAATCATTAGCAATCACGCGCACGGCTTTGACAGCAAAGGTTTCACGGACAAATTCGGCATACGCGGCAACCGTCGTCGGCTTAGCTAATTGCCCAATCCGCCCCAGCCCACTTTGGCCATCTGGATTCGGCAAAATTGGCCGGGTGTTTTGAATGCCCAACACTGCAGCAAGCCAATCATTCATCCCGCCAACGGCCGCATCCAAATTTGTATGCGCGGCGTATACGATAATATCGTGCTTTAACAAATCAGCATACATTTTATTTTGTGGATTGGCTAAATCAAGATTCCGCGCCGGGCGAAATACGGCTGGGTGATGCGCAAAAATAAAATCAACGTTTTTTTCAATCGCTTCGGCCACGGTTTCAGGGCGCACATCCAACGTCGTCATCACGGTTTTAATGTCACGCGTTGCATCGCCAATTTGTAGGCCAACTGGATCGCCGTCCATTGCCAATTCAATGGGCGCATAAGCTTCAATTGCTTTAATTAATTCACTTGCCTGCATTGTCTAAAACCTCCGTGATTTGTTGGTGTTGGGCCTGGTATCGAGCATATGCTGGGGTATCAGTTTTAGCTTTAGTGCTTAATTGCGTCATCAAGTTGGCCAATCGGTCGGCTTCGCGTTGCCAGCGTTCCCGCCAAACGGGTGGCTGCTGTTTAATATTAAATGGGCCATATTTAAGCTGGGGCGCATCAAATGCAGTTTCACCAGGCTGGGCGACCAACACCTCATAATAGTGTTGGTCATCAAAGACCATCGCTTCGTCAATTAATGCATAATGATTGGCTTGCAACCACGTGCGCACGACATCCACATCAATATTAGGCTGTAAAATCAAGCGTTGATATTGTTGGTTGGTACTGTGTCCCGCCGTCAAAATATCGGCAATCAAGCGGCCACCCATGCCAGCAATCGTCACCGTATCAATCTGATCTGTTGGTTGCACGGCAGCAAACCCATCGCCCAAACGGCCAACTAACTTGCCTTGGAGTTGGGTCCGTTGAATTTCTTGTTCCACATTTGCTAAGGGGCCGGCTGTGATTTCACCCGCCACCGCAAATTCAATCTGGTGCTTTAATAATAGGTGTGCTGGCAGATACGCGTGATCTGAGCCAATGTCAGCTAAGCGTGCACCAGGCAAGACAAATGAAGCCACTAATGCAAGGCGGGGTGATAATTGTGTCGCATCCATTTGACGGCCTCTTTTCGTTTTAATTCGTTGTCTTATATTTTACCAAATCCCAGTCAATTATAGTAAGAAAAAAAGAGCGAGTTTCCCCCGCTCTTACATTTTGAATTTTAAGCCTTAAAGCGGCGACGTTTTTGCGCCCGTTCAACAATGACTGATGCCACAATCGACAAGGTCAACAACGTAATAATCACGATTAATGACGCGACGTTTGAGATATGAATATGCCAATCAAGTAATTTAGCCCCTTCATTGACCAACATCTTGACCCCAATAAAGGCCAAGATAATCGCCAAGGCGTACTTGATATACCTAAACATTGGTAAAATCCCTGACAGCGCAAAGTACAATGACCGCAAACCCATAATCGCAAAGATATTTGATGTAACCACAATAAAGGTGTCTTGGGTCACAGCCAACACCGCTGGAATCGAATCTACGGCAAACAACAAATCAGATGCTTCGATAAACAACAGCGCCAACAAAAATTGCGTGGCTAATAGCTTACCGTCGACGCGCACAAAGAACTTTGGCTCCAAGACATCTTCTTTAAGCGGTAAAATCCGCCGTAGCAACTTGATAATGGCTGAGTCATTGAGATCAGTATGGCCGTCTTTTTCAAACAGCATTTTGACCCCCGTGACAATCAAGAAGAGCCCGAAAATGTACATAATCCACGTGAATTTTTGCAACAAAGCTGCCCCACCAAAAATGAAGAGCACCCGCATTACCAAAGCCCCAAACACACCCCAAAATAACAGCCGGTGTTGAAACTTCAATTCAATCCCAAAGAAGCCAAAGACCAAGATGAAAATAAATAAATTATCGATACTCAACGACTTTTCCAACAGGTAGGCCGTGATGAAATCCAAGGCATGATCAGCGCCCGAAGTCACCCCGACCAGGAGTGCAAAAATCAAGGCCAACCCAATCCAAAAGGCACTCCACAACAATGATGATTTAATCGTTGGGGCTTCATTGCCGCGATGAAACACCCCTAAATCAAGCGCCAACATCACTAATACAAAGGCGAAAAAGCCAACCCAATATCCTAAACTAACTTCCAATGTAAATCTCCATATTCCTTATTAATAGTTCGTAAATTAAACATGTATAGTAGTGTAACGAATTATCAATTAAAAAGCTAGTTTTCCAGTTGTGCTCGCCACTGATTTAACACCCTAGTATATTCAGCCCGCGTATCAGCTTCGGTTTCCTTGGCTAATTGTGCTTGAAGCCACTCAAAGCTCGGTTGATTAGCTTGTTCCACTAACTGCCCCAAGCTCCAAACCGCTGTCCCCCGAATCATGGCTCGCGGATCATCCTCGACCACTTGCATCAATGCGGGAATAGCGGTGCGATCAAGTGAGTTAGCCAGCGCAATAATCGCATTGCGTTGCAGTGGCTTCTTCCCCCGCCACGCCCCCGCCATAATACTAAAGCGCGCTTTGAATTCAGCGTTGGTCATGGTCAAAAGCGGTTGTAACACTGGATGCGCATCGTTTGGATTAGGCTCCATCTCAGCATGAAAATGAAAATCCTTGCCTTTATTGAATGGGCAAACCAATTGGCAAATATCGCACCCATAAATCACATTGCGAATTAAGGGTCGGAATTCAACGGGCATATAGCCTTTAGTTTGGGTCTGATAACTCAAACAGCGCGTCCCATCCATCCGACCATCGCCCAACAAGGCTTGGGGCGGACAATTCACAAGACATTTAGTACATTCACCGCACTGATTGACAGCTGGTTGATCCGGCTCAAGGGTCAAATTGGTGATAATTTCACCCAAGTAGACAAAAGAACCAAACTCAGGCGTGATCAGCAGCCCATTTTTACCAATGAACCCAAGTCCTGCCCGCTGTGCAACGGCAACATCAATCAGTTCACCGGTATCAACAAGCGGCTTGAATGTAATCGTGGCATCTGCAGCCGCTAATTCGCGGATTTTTGCAATCAAGCGCGTCATTTTTTCGCGTAAAATTGTATGATAATCCGTCCCCCAGGATGCCCGTGCAAATTGCCCACGCCTTTGAGTTGTGCGTTCTGGGCGTTGTTGCATGCGCGTTGGATATGCGAGCGCAATTGAAATAATCGATTTAGGTTGATCAAAGATAAGTTCGGGGTAGATACGTTCATCGATATTAGGATGTTCAAAGCCGGTGGTATGGCCATTGGACTTTTGTTCTTCGAGGGAGTTTTTTAAATCAGCGAAATTATTCGCTGAAGTAAAGCCAATTTTATCGATGCCGATTTCTTGACTTGCTTGAATGATAGCAGCTTTTAAATCCATATTTGGCTCCTTTCTTTTTTGTTTAATTATGGTTTTATTTTGTTTTAGGTGTTCTGCTGGTTGCCGCCGTTGGCGTCAACATTGTTTTGAAATTTGGGCCGGCTGGGGCTCTCCAGCAAAGATCAATTTGGAGAAAACGGGTGGCGCAAATAGGGGGAATGGTCCGCGAGCGGCCCAATGCCACGCCCGTTGTAATCCTGAATGTCGGGCGGCAGTTCCCCCTATTCGGCCACC
>JAITQG010000015.1 GCA_031289015.1 Lactobacillaceae bacterium | reverse complement strand
CGGGCATGGCGCAGGGCCGCTCGCGGACCTTTCCTCATATTTGCGCCACCCGTTTCCCACAAATTTATCTTTGCCGGAGAGCCCCAGCCGGCCCAAATTTTACAACAATTTTGACGCTGAAAGCGGCAAACAGCAGAACACCGCAAACAAGCAAGAACCCCTAACCCCGAATAAGGCAATTAAAAACCGCAACTACTCTAAATGTTGATATAATAGAATCATTAAACTAAACGAGGTGAACAGCATGACTGAACGGTTGAACAAAGTCCGAGCAATTTTTGATAAATTGGACATTGACGGAATTTTAGTTGCCGATGGCGCTAATATGAAATACTTAACAGGCTTTTACGGTGGGACTGGTGATGGCCTAGTCCTAGTTGGTAAAGATGGCGCCGCACTGATTACTGATAATCGCTACGAAGAAGATATGCGCAATCGGATCGCTGATGACGTTCAATTGTTAATTACCCGTGATTATTGGGCTGTTGCGATGGTAGCTGCTCAACGTTTTAAAATTGCTAAATTGGGCTTTGAGGATTCTTTGCCTTATCGTGATTTTGATTATATTGACGAAAACTTCGTCGGTGAAGATATCGCGCCGACGCCAGGCTTGCTTGAAGCTTTGCGGGAAGTTAAAGATGAAGCTGAATTGGCAGCCCTGCGTAAAGCTGGTGAAGTTGCCGTGGCTGGGTTTAATGAGTTGTTGGAACAATTACACGCTGGTATGACCGAGCGTGAAGTGGCTAATTTGTTGGATTACATCATGAAGCAAAAGGGTGCTGATAAGCCTTCGTTTGATACGATTGTTGCAGCCGGCATTAATGGCGCTTTGCCACATGCACAAGCGACTGATAAGGTCATTGAAAAGGGTGAATTGGTCACGATTGACTTTGGTTATTTTGTGGATGATTATACTTCAGATGTAACCCGGACCATTGCCTTTGGTGAGGTTAGTGAAGAATTGCAAAACATCTATGGTATCGTTAAGCACGCCAATGAAGTTGCGTTAGCGGGTATTCATGCTGAAATGGATGCTTCAAAAATTGATGATTTGGCCCGTGATGTGATTAATGAAGCGGGCTATGGTAAAAATTATGAACATAGTACTGGCCACGGTGTTGGCTTAGCGATCCACGAAGGACCAGCTGTTTCAGGGCGCTCAGAAGATACCATTCATGCTGGAATGCTCTTAACCATCGAACCTGGGATTTATTTGCCTGGCATTGGTGGGGTCCGCATTGAAGATGATGTCATCACTACTAAAGATGGGATTGAAAATTTGACCGCTGGCATTTCAAAAGAATTGATCGTGATTGATAAGTAATATGGTATTAGAATATTTTGAATTTTATCGTGGGAATTTAGTTAATGGCTTTGATTACTATTACGGTAAATTGACCGATGAACATGCTTTTTTGTTGAAAGTGCCTAAAACGGCGGGATTGTTGCCGGCTGAAGTGACTGAACCGACCTTTGACTTTAATCGGGCGTTTGCTGATCGCATTGCCGCCACACCAGCGCTGCGGCAATATGCTGGTATGTGGACGGATACGACTTTTCAATGGCAGGCGATGTCCAAGCAAATGGAAATGTTTATCCAAGGTTGGGCTCACGAATACAATGGCCAATCCGATACTTTAGGTGGTAATGACGAGTGGGGTTTGCGCGTGAAGTATGATGATAACGCTGAGGAACAACGCTATTGGGGCGTGAATCGCTATACGGATAATTTTGATGAATTTACTCGGTGGTTTGATTCATTAGCTAGTCGCCGCATTCGTTGATTTTGAAAGGAGTTTTTAGTCGATGGAATTTTTCATTGCTGATACGCATTTCTTTCATGCTGAATTATTGACGAGTCGGAATTTTTCGCCACGACCCTTTGATTTTCTTGAAGAAGAACATCCGGCTATGATTCAGGCGTGGAATGCGCGCGTTGGTGAACTCGATACCGTTTATCATTTGGGCGACGTGGCGATGCTCAATCACATTAAGCCGCCCAAAGAAGCTTATGCGCTGACGTTAGAATTATTAATGCAGCTCAACGGGCATATTGTGTTGATTAAAGGCAATCATGATACGCGGGATATGCTGAAATATTTGACTAAGCATAATCCGCTTTTGAGTGATGGGTTGCCTAAGTTTAGTTTTAATGATGTTGGCGTGATTATCAAAGCTAATCACCACCAGTTTTTCTTGACGCATTATCCATTAATGTTTGGTCGGACGGATTCAAGTATTAATTTGCATGGGCATATTCACCATTACAGCGTTGGCGTGCAAGAGAACATCAACGTGGGTGTGGATAGTGCCGATTTGGATTATTTAATGACTAACGAACGCCCGGTATGGGGGTCGCCGTTGAATTTGGCGGAAATCGAACTGATGATTCAACGCAAGCATGATGCATTTGCCAAAGGGCGGTAAAGAGGAGACAGGGATGCGAGAAGAAATCACAATTTTGCATACCAATGATATCCATTCACATCTGGAACGTTGGCCTAAAATTCGACGTTATCTAACGGATAAGCGGGCGCGGTTGGTGCAAGATGGGGTAAGCGTTTTGACCTTTGATATTGGTGATGCGCTCGATCGCCAACATCCTTTGACAGAAGCGACGATGGGGCAAGGCAATGTCTTATTGTTAAACGAAGTCGGCTATGATGGGGTCACGCTTGGTAATAATGAAATTTTGGGGCTCTCACATACAGCTTTAAACCACCTGTATGATGATGCTAATTTTGATGTGCTGATTAGTAACATGACAGACATGGCGACTGATGAAGTGCCTGAGTGGGCGCTGACGTCAAAGATTATTACCACGCCAAAGGGCACCCGCATTGGAGTGTTGGGCTTGACGGCGCCGTTTATTTTGACGATGCCCTTGCTAGGGTGGATGCCCCAACGTGTGGACGAAAGATTGACGGCCGTATTAGATGCGTTTGCCGGCAAAACAGATTTGAACATTTTACTTTCTCATCTAGGTTTGCCCACTGATCAGTATCTTGCTGAACGGTTTCCTGATTTACAAGTCATCATTGGGGCCCATACCCATCACTTACTAGCCCATGGTGAACGGCGGGGTTCATCATTATTAGCGGCAGCTGGTAAATATGGTGAAAATATTGGTAAGATTGATATAACCATGCAAGAGGGTAGTATCACTCGAATGCAAGCCCGGACGATTGCTACTGATGAGCTGCCAGACACGGCTGCTGATGCGGTTGAAGTCGCTAATTATATCGCCATGGGGAATGCTAAATTAGCCCAAGATATTGTGGGTGTGCTACCAACGGCTTATACACGGGATTTAAAGGCTAAACATCGGTTGATTGATTTGGGGTTGAGTGCGCTTAAGAAACGTACCGGCACAGACATTGCCATGTTATCAACTGGCATGTTTTTGGGTGATTTGGCCGCGGGGCAGGTTACTAAAAAAGATTTGCATGACATCTTGCCGCATACGGTTCATCCGATTAAGGTCACATTAACGGGTAGTGATTTGTGGCGGTTAGTTCATGAAGTGAAAAAGAGCCGCGCGTATATGTTGACTGGGCGTATTCGTGGGATGGGCTTTCGTGGCGATCAATGGGGCGAAATTGTCTGGTCTGGGTTAAATTTAGCCGACAATGGCGACGTTTTTGTGCAAGATGAATTGCTTGATGGGCAAGAATTGTATACGATAGGAGCATTGGATCATTATTATTTCTTGCCGTTTTTCCCAACAATTGAATTGGTCGGGAATACAAAAATGAGTTATGATACAGTTCTACGCGAAGATTTTGGCGAATATCTAGCCACTAAATTTAATTAATAATGAAAGGAGTGCCTCATGGATCGAGAACGAATGAAAGAATTAGCTGAAGAACAATTTATTCTTCGGCAACAAGCCACGACGATTATCGCTGGCGAGGCTGATGGTATGTATGTGATCAATGGTCGTAAGTATCAATTAGTATTGAATTATCGAGATGCCTTTGACAAGGAAAAACTAGCAGCGCGCTTCAGTGAACTTTTGGAAAAATACGATTATTTCGTGGGCGATATTGCGGCTGATCAATTACGCATCCGTGGTTGGTATAAAGACGGTACTGAGGGTATTTCACGTTCCCAACAGATTAGTGCGCTCCAAGACTATCTTTTTGAAGACATTAACTTTGGGGCACCATATTTTGTCTTTGAAAATTTGGAACCTCATGCCTTACCTGAAGAGGAAGAGGAAGCTATCAAGCGACCACGCCGGCGCAATAATACGCGCAGTGGCAGCAAGAATAGCGGGGCAGCGATCAGTGAACGACGCACTAAGCAACCCGACAAGCAGACTGGGCGAACACATGAGAATACTAATGAGCGAACGGGTAACACCCGGGGCGCACAAAACCGTAAGCCTAAGCAAGCAACTACCAAGGGTTCCAATGGACGACGGCGGTTTCAAATCAAGGAACGCGAAGTAAATAGAAAGCGGAATGATAATGAGTAAGTATCAAGGTTATTTCATTGATTTAGATGGCACGATATATCAAGGGACGACACCGATTCCTGCCGCCAAGCGTTTTATTCAACGTTTGGAAGCTGCTGGGGTCGACTATTTATATCTGACTAATAATTCCACTAAAACGCCGGAAATGGTTGCTGATTTTTTGACGCAACAACATGGTATTCCTACTACAACCGCCCAAGTTTACACTTCTGCGATGGCAACTGCTGATTACGTTGCGACCTTGCCAGATGTGCAACGGGTTTTGGTGGTTGGTGAAGTGGGCTTACGCAATGCGATCACTGCTAAAGGCTTTGAAATTGTTGATACTAAGCCGGCTGATGCAGTGGTCATTGGCATGGATCGGCAATTAACGTATGACAAACTCCGTGAAGCGACGTTTGCCATTCAGGCTGGGGCTAAATTCATTGCGACGAATATCGACACTAATTTGCCGACTGAGTTGGGGATGCAACCTGGCGCCGGTGCATTAGTGGCTGCTCTGCAAACGGCTGTGCAACAAGAGCCAGTTGTGATTGGTAAGCCATATACATTAATTATGGATGGTGCCTTGCAAGTTACCGGCCATACCAAGGATGAAGTGGTCATGGTTGGGGATAATTACAATACGGATATTTTGGCCGGTTTGAATTCAGACATTGCGACCTTGCTGGTTTATACCGGGGTATCGACGCCTGATCAAGTGCATGCCGCTAAATTACAACCGACTCATGAAATTAACAACTTTGATGAGTGGGAAATTTAAATTACATTGACAAGCTCTTTTTAGGGCTTTTTTTATTGGAATGCAAATTAAATTATGAACAATAAGTGAAATTCGTTGTCGATAAATATAAAAACGCTTACACTCGAATTAACAAATAATTTATTGGAGAAAACGCTATGACTGAAAAACTTACAATGGCTTTAATCGGCTTTGGTAATTCTGCTAACCGTTATCATTTGCCATATTTACTCGTTAATGAACAAATTAATTTGAAGACGATCTATGCACACACCCTGGGCAAGCGGCCTGAACAACAAGCTGCTTTGGAAGCACAAGGTATTGAATTCACGGATAGTTTGGATGCAGTGTTAAATGACGCTTCAATCCAATTCGTTTCAATCATCACGCCAGCACCTTCACACTTTGAATTGGCTAAGAAATGTTTGGAAGCCGGCAAGAACGTTATGGTTGAAAAGCCATTCGTGACTTCTGTTGAAGAAGGTAAAGCCTTGATTGAATTGGCTAATGCAAAAGGCTTGTTGATTACACCTTTCCAAAACCGGCGCTTTGATGGCGAGTTTTTGGAATTGCAAGAAGTTTTGAAGCGTGGATATATTGGAGAACCCCTTGAATTCGAATCACATTTCGACTATTTCCGGCCAGAAGCTGTCTCAAATCCTGGTGAGCAAATTGATGGTTGTTTCTATGGATATGGGGTGCACCCATTGGATCAAATCATCAAATTGTGGGGTAAGCCAACCGCTGCTTCATATGATTTGAAGTCTGTCACAAATCCAGAAGGTGTCGATGACCATTTCGAAGTTAATTTGTACTATGGTAAGTTGCAAGCTAAGTTGAAGACAAGCTTTATTGTAGCGATTGATTATCCTAAGTACATTTTGCATGGTACGAACGGGTCATTCATTAAGTACGGGATGGATGCACAAGAAAACGATATCTTGGCCAACGTTTCACCAGCGGATCCATCATTTGGGGTTGATAGCCTAGATAACTACGGCATTGTGAAGTACATCAATGCGTATGGTGACCCAGTTGAGCAAAAGATTATCACGCCTAAGGGAAATTATGGCTTGATGTATCAAAACTGTGTGGATGTAGTTTTGCATGGTGCACCAAAAGAAGTGACTGATGAACAAATTATCACGCAATTAGAAGTCTTGGATGCTGGGTTCACTGAACAAGGACCACATATCGTTAAATTTTAAGGAGTAATTAGATGATTGATTTACTATTGGATTGTGACCCGGGGCATGAAGATTTCTTTGGTTTGATGTTAGCGGTGGCAAATTCTGACAAGCTTAACTTAGTGGCGGTTTCAACAACAGTTGCCTATCAAACCCCCGACAACGTGCAACACAATGCGATGAAGGCTTTGCAAACGTTGGGCCGGACAGATATTCCGGTAGCACAAGGGGCAGCTAAACCATTGATTGAACCATTTGGGTTGGCTGACAATTGGCGTGAATTTACGGGGCTTGATGGTGCTGAATTTATTGAACCAACGTTTGCCAAGAGCGAATTGAGTGGGATTGAATTGTTTGCCCAAAAGTTACGCGAAGCAACTAAGCCAATGGTCGTAGGGATTTCTGGCCCAGTGACCAACGTGGCCTTGTTGTTGGCTGCGCATCCAGAGTTGCATGCCAAAATCGAAAAAATTGTTTTGATGGGTGGGGCGATTAATACTGAAAACCGCTTCCCGGGCGTTGAATACAATTTTTCAATCGATCCGGATGCGGCTAAAATTATTGTTAATTCAGGTGTACCGGTGGTTATGATTACGCGTGATTTGACCGAGCAAGGCATCATTAGCCATGAGTTAGTTGATCAAATGCGTGCGGTTGGGAATGCAGTAAGTACGGTATCTGCTGACTTGATGGAAAATTATGGTGATTTCACCAACCCAGCCGAACCAGTTGTGTTAAACGACCCAGAAGTGATTGCCTACTTGATTGATCCAAGTATGTTTAGTGGGACTGACTATTATGTTGATGTGGAAACCCAAGGCCAGTTAACGCGTGGGCATTTGGTGGTTGACCGCCATCAAATGACGGGTATGGCACCGAATGCTACATTGATGACGAAGTTGGATAATACTAAGTTTACAAACTTGATTATTGATTCTTTGAAAAAGTATTAATTGCAACACGAAAAAGAAGCCGGTTTGGGCTTCTTTTTTTGTGCTTGGTGTAAATGTAAAGGTTTGTTAGGTGTAAATTAGGTGTAAAAGTATTAATTTAATTCCAAATAGTCGAGATGAATTTGCAGAAAGAATCCTATGGTTGCGGCATTTATTGACTAATCAAAACTATCTGAAATTAATAAATACAGGGTATTGTAAAGGAAACCTTTACAATACACAACTTAAAGCTTTACAAAACTAGCGCATAATATCTTGAGTAGAGTAGATGATTATTAGGAGAATTGAATATGAAACGAAATTGGTTGATTAGCTCAATAGTAGTAGTTGTGCTAGTCGGTGCCTTGACGTGGGGCTTTGTTGCCCGTAGCCAGAGTGCCGGTGTAAACATCGATGCAGTTGGTTCAACAGCCCTGCAGCCTTTAGTTGAAGCCGCTGGTGAAGATTACCAAGCGACCCATAAAGGTGTGTTTATTAACGTGCAAGGTGGCGGAACTGGCACTGGCCTTGCGCAAGTCCAAGCAGGGGCAGTTGATTTAGGTGACGCCGATTTGTTTGCGGCAGAAAAAGATGGCATTGATGCTAAAAAATTAGTTGATCATAAGGTGGCCGTGGTTGGTATCACGCCCCTCATCAACAAAGAAGCGCATGTCGATGCTTTAACGCAAACGCAACTGATTCAAATTTTCACTAAGCAAATTAAAAACTGGAAAGAAGTCGGCGGCGCTGATTTGCCGATTGTTTTAGTCAATCGAGTAACCGGCTCAGGGACTCGCGCAACCTTTGAAAAATGGGGGTTGAAAGGGGCTGAGGCTGCTGATGCGCAAGAACAAGATTCATCTGGAACCGTGCGTTCAATTGTTTCAACCACACCAGGGGCGATCTCATATGCAGCATTCTCATATGCAGATGGTTCTGTTGTGGCGCCAACGCTTGATGGAGTTAAGCCAACAAAAGCCAATGTAGCTGATGGTAAGTGGGTGATTTGGTCTTATGAACACGTCTACACCCTCGGCCAACCTAAAGCAACAATCAAAAGTTTCTTAGCGTATTTGGTCTCGCACAAGATTCAAACAACTGTCTTGCCTAAGTTAGGCTACATTTCAATTCATGAAATGCAGATTCAACGCGACCTGCAAGGCAAAATTACTTCGGTAAAATAAAACATCGTCATTCGACATAAGGAGTCAAGACATGGATGAAATCCGTGAAGCATTAACAAAAACATCAAAGGCCACAAAAAAAGACCGCTTGGGACGAATTGTTTCAATGTCAGCTTTGGCGTTGATTGTGTTTGTTGTCTTATCTATTTTTTGGTTCGTAGCCTCAAAAGGGCTCGCAACCTTCTTTACTAATCACGTTAACCTCTGGGACTTTGTGACTGGCACCAAGTGGGCACCAGGCCAAATTGATAAAGCCACTGGTCGACCATTCACTGGGGCAGCCCCAATGATTGTGGGCTCATTCTTAGTGACTTTGTTGTCAGCTTTGATTGCCACGCCATTTGCGATTGGTACGGCGATCTTCATGACGGAAATCTCACCTAAGCATGGGGCTAAAATCTTGCAACCGGTCACGGAATTGCTCGTAGGAATTCCATCGGTTGTCTATGGATTTATTGGGTTGTCAGTGGTCGTACCATTTATGCGCAATCTGTTTGGTGGATCAGGCTTTGGTATTTTAGCCGGTGCCTTGGTCTTGTTCGTTATGATTTTGCCAACGGTGACTTCAATGACGGTTGATACATTACGCGCTGTCCCACGCCACTATCGTGAATCAGCGTTGGCATTAGGGGCAACCCGTTGGCAAATGATTTACAAAGTTATTTTGCGGGCAGCAACACCTGGAATTTTGACCGCAATCGTCTTTGGCATGGCGCGGGCGTTCGGTGAAGCGTTGGCCGTTCAAATGGTTGTCGGAAACGCAGCCTTGATGCCAACTAATTTGACGAGTCCAGCGGCAACGTTGACGTCGGTTTTGACGCAAGGAATTGGAAATACGGTCATGGGTTCATTGGATAACAATGTCTTGTGGAGCTTGGCCTTGATCTTGTTGTTGATGTCATTGGTATTTAACCTTGTCATCCGAGCCATTGGTAAGAAGGGAGCAATGTAATATGTTAAATGCAAAACGTGCAGATAAAATCGCTAGTGTTGTATTGTACTTCATTGCTGGCTTGGTTATCTTGGTATTGGTTGCCTTGTTAGGCTTCATTTTATTCCAAGGTGTGCCCCATTTGTCATGGCATTTCTTGACTTCACCGGCCAAAGCCTTTGCTGCGGGTGGTGGAATTGGGATTCAATTATTTAATTCATTCTATCTATTATTTATTACCATGATCATTTCATTCCCGATTGCCTTGGGATCAGGAATTTATTTAAATGAATATGCGCAAAAGAAATCACGTATCATCGGCTTGGTCCGGACGGCAATTGAAATTTTGTCATCATTGCCATCAGTGGTCGTTGGCTTGTTTGGCTTCTTGCTCTTCGTTGTGCAATTTCAATTAGGCTTTTCATTGCTATCTGGTGCGATTGCCCTAACATTTTTCAATCTGCCATTGTTGACGCGAGCTGTTGAAGAATCATTACGGACGATTCCAGACTTGCAACGAGAAGCTGGTGCCGCACTTGGTTTGTCACGTTGGGAAACCATCGGCCACATTATCTTGCCAGCCGCATTGCCATCAATCGTGACGGGGGTTGTTTTGTCAGCCGGCCGTGTGTTTGGTGAAGCTGCCGCCTTGATTTATACAGCCGGTCAATCTGCTCCAGCCTTGGATTTCACAGATTGGAATCCCTTCAACATTGCCTCACCATTGAATTTGATGCGCCCAGCGGAAACGTTGGCTGTGCACATTTGGAAGATTAATTCTGAAGGGATCATGCCAGACGCTGCTGCTGTCTCAGCGGGTGCGTCGGCTGTCTTGATTATTGCCGTCTTGTTGTTCAATTTCGCTGCTCGTTATTTGAGTAAGGTATTGTATCAACGTTTGACGTCTTCTAAGAAATAGGGAGTTAAGAGATGACTGCTACAAATAATTTAATTCTTGATGAGGAAATGCCTGAGCGCTACCTCACCGAAATGAATGAAGAAAAGCATGAGGTCGCGCTTTCTACCCATGACTTAGAGGTCTTTTATGGCGAAAAGCGCGCGTTGCACAATGCTGATTTGAAATTCGAACGTTACAAGATTACGGCTTTGATCGGTGCATCTGGATCTGGTAAGTCAACGTTTTTGCGGTCATTGAACCGGATGAACGACACAGTGGCGACGGTCAACGGACAAATCATGTACCGTGGTTTGGATATTAACACTAAAGACATTGACGTGTATGAAATGCGCAAACACATCGGGATGGTGTTCCAACGTCCCAATCCTTTTGCCAAGTCAATTTATGACAACATCACGTTTGCATTGAAGCAACACGGGATTAAAGATCGTAAAATCTTGGACGAGCGGGTGGAAACCTCTTTGAAGCAAGCTGCTTTATGGGATGAAGTCAAAGATGATTTGCATAAGTCGGCCCTTGAATTGTCAGGTGGTCAACAACAACGTTTGGTCATTGCTCGCGCGGTTGCGATGAAGCCTGACATCTTGTTGTTGGACGAACCGGCCTCTGCTTTGGATCCGATTTCTTCTGCTAAGATTGAAAACACTTTGCTAGAATTAAAGAAGGACTATACAATCATTATCGTGACGCACAATATGCAACAAGCGGCACGAGTTTCTGATTATACGGCGTTCTTCCATATGGGCGAGGTCGTGGAATATGATTTGACGCGAAAGATTTTCACGCGACCAAAGGTACAACGGACCATTGATTACGTCAACGGAAACTTTGGATAATGGAGGCAAACATGGAAAAGTTATTAACAACTGAAAATGTCCGCCTTTATTATGGCGACAAAGAAGCTTTGCACGGCATTAATTTGGATTATGATCGGTATGGGATTACGGCATTAATTGGCCCATCTGGTTCTGGTAAGACCACGTATTTGCGGACTTTGAATCGCATGCATGATTTGACTGACTATGTTACAGTGAATGGGACATTTTTGTTGAATGGGCAAGATATTTACGCCCCAACAATGGACACGGCCGATTTACGTAAGCAAGTTGGAATGGTGTTCCAACAACCTAATCCGTTCCCATTTTCAATTTATGATAATGTGGCCTTTGGGTTGCGGACGGCTGGCGTCAAAGACAAGTCAATTATTGATGAACGGGTTGAAACGTCATTGAAACAAGCGGCCATTTGGGATGAAGTCAAAGATGGTTTGCATGCCTCAGCGTTGTCATTGTCAGGTGGCCAACAACAACGAGTTTCAATTGCGCGTGCCTTGGCGACTTCACCAGAAATCCTTTTGTTAGACGAACCAACGTCAGCTTTGGATCCGGTTTCAGCACACCAAATTGAAAACACTTTGATCGAATTGCGTGACAAGTACACGATGATTATTGTGACACATTCAATGTCACAAGCTTCACGACTTTCTGATCGGACCGCCTTCTTTATGAGTGGTGATTTAATTGAAGTTAATGATACTAAGCAAATGTTTATGAACCCCGAAAAGCAAGAAACGCAAGATTACATTTCTGGGCGTTTCGGATAATAGAAAGGAAAAAATATGCGTCGTTTATTTGATGAAGAACTAGCAGATTTGGACACGTCATTTAAGGAAATGGGCTTGTTGGTATCAGACACCTTGCAACATGCAGTACAAGCTTTCTTGGATCACGATCGTTCAGCTGCGCAAGGCATTATTGATGCTGACAAGGCGATTAACCAACGCGAAATTGCTTTGGAAAAGAAGACTTTTGAAATGATCGCTTTGTACCAACCAGTTACGACTGACTTGCGAGAAATCGTGACGATCCTCAAGGCGGTTTCAGTTTTGGAACGAATTGGGGATAATGCGCGTAACGTGGCGATTTCAACCATCCACGTGAAGGGTAATCAACGTGTGGCTGAGATTGAAAAGCAAATTGGTGAAACTGGGACTAAGGTCGCTGGCATGGTTGCTGATGTTTTGACTTACTACATCAATGATGATGCGGTTAGTGCTGACAAGATGGCTGAATCAGCTGCGCAAGTTTCAAAGGATACGCAATTGATTCGTGATTTGGCTGTTGAGTCAATGAAGTCAGATCCTGAGTTGGTGAATGCCTCAACTGATTATTTGGTTGTTGGGGGTTACTTGAAGCGAACTTCGGATTATGTTACTGATATTGCTGAATGGATTATTTACAAGCGGACTGGGAAGATTGTTGAATTGAATCCTGGGACTTCTTCGTTTATTTAATATTTTGGTTGGGGTTTTTGCTCCAGCCTTTTTTATATTTCTTGGTGGGGGGTGCTTTGTCCCTTTGGGCCAAGGAATTTGGGTTTGGTGGTGGAGATGGCTCCGCATTGCTGGCATAGAGGTGGGACTCTGTTGCCCACCTCTACGTCAGCAATGCGGAGCCCCTTTCCCCACCAACCAATATTCCTAGCCGTGCAAACGGGTAAGAAACCCACTAACTAAAAGTCCAGCACTCCAAAATCAACAAGTATCATAAAACATTCACACATAAATGATTGAGTCGACAACTTTATTATGGTAAACTTACTAAGTTATTAAAGGAAAAGGAGGCGCCACTATGTATAACATCTTATTAGCAGCTATGATCGTTGTTGGATTCTTAATCATCATCGCAGTCCTAATGCAACCATCAAAGCAACAAGATGCTTTGTCAGCTTTGTCAGGTGGTGGCGGTGACTTGTTCGCTACCCAAAAGGCACGTGGCTTCGTCGCAGTTATGCAACGAGTTACCGCTGTGTTGGGAGCTGTCTGGTTTATTATCGGATTAGCTTTGGTTTACTTATCAGCCCACTAAGCATAATGAAAACCTCTATTGTTCGCAGTAGAGGTTTTTAAATTGTTTTTTAATAGATTTTAGTAGTATAATAACTGTGTAATAGGAGTGTAATGTAATTACTCTGGGAGGTTATAGGGATGAATTCTAAAAAGAAAATTCAAGTTAATATTGATGGGACGCTTAATGCGGAAGTTACTACAATTTTGGATGATTTAGGGTTAAATATGACTACGGCCATTGTTGCCTATTTAAAAAGAATTGTCGCAACTGGATCAATTCCGTTTGACTTGGCATTAACACCACGTGAGTTAGCTGAAAAAAGGTTGATGATGGTATTGGAAGATGAACCAATGTCAGCAAATGTAATATCAACAAACAAAGAATTGATGGAGTGGCTGGATGAAGACTAATGAGTTAGTGACTGCTTACATTACTTTTGGAGATGGGTCTGGGGGGAAACGACGACCGATTTTGATTTTGGGCTATAATGATGAAGTTATCATTGCTTATCGTTTAACAACTAAATATATAAACAAGTCAGCAAAAATAAAAGAACATTATTATAAGATGCTTGATTGGTCAATAGCTGGTTTGAAAACTCAGTCATACATTGATACATCAGTAAAACAAAGATTGAGTCGACATTTAATCGGTCGACAATTGGAATATATTGGTGAAATGACTATTTTAGATATTAATGGACTAAGTGAATTTATTCGTAATAAAGTCCGTCGATCATAAATCGACAGGCTTTTTTAGTTGAATGACTCCGATTTTAGGTTCAGAGCTAGTTTTGTAGTAAAATAGACTTTGTTGCAGTCGCCTGCCAAAAAGATAGACATCTAATCAGACTTTATTTGCACCAAGTGAAGTGTGCTTAGGCATTTATCTGCTTGGTTGGTGGCGAAATGATTTGTTAGAAACGAGGAAAACATGGACGCAAAGCAATTACAAGATCAACTGTTTGGTTTTTTGAAAGCCAATCCAACGCAAGCATATCCTGCTCAATCTTTGACAGATGGCTTACGCTTAGATGATAGTCAAGCATTTACCAAGGTGGTTCAAGCCTTGGCCACTCTAGAACGTGATCACCAAGTTAGGGTGACCGATGCCGGTGATTTCCAATACGATGGTGAACATCAAGGTATTATTGGAACTTTCCGCTCAAATGATAAAGGCTTTGGTTTCGTTAAGTATGACGATAACGCTGAAGATATTTTTGTGAACCCCGATAATACACTGCTCGCTTTGAATTTGGATGAAGTGCGCGTTAAGTTGTTGACTAAGGGTGACCCTGCAACTGGTAAGGGGCCTGAAGGTAAGGTTGAAGAAATTACCGCTCGCCATCTTGAATCAGTTGTCGGTATTTTTGAATTAGGGTCTGATTATGCCGGTTACATCGGTAAAATCAAGATGACTGACAAAAAATTGATGACCTTTGAGTTTTTGGTTAAAGACGGTGGTTTGAAGCCGTCTGATGGCGAAGTTGTGTTAGCTTCAATTGATAGCTATCCAACCGCTGCAATGCCTAAGCACATGACTGGAGTTGTCACTGAAACAATTGGTTACAAGGACGAACCAGGGGTCGATATTTTACAAATTGTGTATCAACATGATGTACCTCACGTATTCCCACAAGCTGTTTTGGATCAAGCCGAAGCAATTCCTGATACAGTGCAAGCAAGCGAATGGGCTGGACGTGAAGACGTGACGGACCAAACTTTGGTGACGATTGATGCCATTGAGTCAAAGGACTTGGATGATGCGGTTGTTGTGTCACGCTTGGCGAATGGTAATTTCCATCTTGGCGTGCATATTGCTGACGTTTCACATTATGCTGTAGAAGGCACACCGCTGGATTTGGAAGCGTATAAGCGTGGAACTTCGGTTTATTTGACGGACCGTGTGATTCCAATGTTGCCGCGCAATATTTCAAATGGGATTGCTTCTTTGAATCCGGGTGTTGAACGCTTGGCCATGTCAGCTGAGATGGAATTCACCCCACAAGGTAACTTGGTGAACCATCGTTTGCACACGTCAGTTATGAAATCACATGCGCGGATGACGTATAAGGCCGTTAATGCGATTTTGGCTGGTGATGATGAAACACGGACTGAGTATAAAGCTTTGGTACCAATGTTTGAAGACATGGCTGAATTGCACAAGGCTTTGGCCAAGAAGCGTGAAGAACGTGGAGCCATCGAATTTGATGCGCCTGAAGCCAAGATTATTGTTGATGAAAAAGGCCACCCAACTGACATTGAATTACGTGAGCGTGGTTTGTCAGAACGTATCATCGAATCATTTATGTTGGCGGCTAACGAAACTGTAGCCATGCACTTTGATCAACTCGAAGTGCCATTCTTGTATCGAATTCACGAAACGCCAGATTTGGATCGGGTTGTGAAATTCTTTGAGTTCGTTAAAGCGTTAGGGGCACCAGTGCAAGCTGATCCGAATAACGTTAAGCCAGAAGATTTGCAAGCCATTCATAATTGGTTTGTGGGTCGTCCAGAAGAACAAATGGTTTCAACGATGATGTTGCGGACGATGAAGCAAGCTAAGTATTCGGATCAACCAGTTGGTCACTTTGGAATTGGGGCAGAGTATTACACTCACTTCACATCACCAATTCGTCGTTATCCGGATTTGACGGTGCATCGTTTGATCAAGTGGTATGAAAAGGCTGGTTTGGCCGAAGATGCGCAAGCTCAATATCGTAAAGCCTTGCCTGAAATCGCTGCTGATACTTCAGTGCGTGAACGGCGCGCGGTTGATACTGAACGGGCCACGGATGCCATGAAGAAAGCTGAATTCATGGAAGACAAGGTTGGCGAAGAATTTGATGCAGTTGTCAACGGCGTTATGAAATTTGGCATGTTCGTGTCATTGCCAAACACCGTTGAAGGGTTGATTCATACATCGAATTTGACGGATGACTATTACATCTATGATGAGCCACATTTGGCATTGATCGGTCGACGCTTCCACCACATCTACCAAATTGGGCAAACCGTTAAAGTGCGCTTGATTCGTGTGGATAAGGAACAAAGTGCTTTGGACTTCGTGTTAGTTAATCCTGATGCGGCACCAATTACAGATATTAAAGTGGCTGAACCTTCACGGGGTGGCTTTGGTGGCGGTGGTAAGAATCGTAATGACCGGCGCTCGGGTGACAAGAATAATCGCTCAAGCAAGGGTGGCAAGACGCATAATTCCGGCAAGCCATTTGGCGCACCATCAGACAATCGCAAGCCAGAATCAAAGCATCAAGACACAAATCGCAAGGGACGCAACAAGTAGTAACGATTAGGAGGGTTAATGTAGTATGGCGAAGAAGAAAATTCAAAATGATGCTTTAGCCACGAATAATAAAGCACGTTATAACTATGTCATCGGTGATACGTATGAAGCTGGTATCGAATTGACGGGAACAGAAATCAAATCTGTGCGCGCTAGTCAAATTACGATTGCAGAAGGCTTTGTGCATGTTAAAAATGGGCAAGCTTGGTTGGATAATGTCAATATTGCCCATTTTGCTGAAGGTAACCAATTTAACCATGAACAATTGCGTTCGCGGCGTTTGTTGTTGCACAAAAAAGAAATTGCTAAATTAGCGGTTGAAGCCGCACAAGCAGGCAAGACGATTGTGCCTTTGCGGGTCTATTTGAAACACGGCTTTGCTAAGGTATTAATCGGGGTTGGAACTGGTAAGCACGAATACGATAAGCGTGAAACAATTAAGCGACGTGATCAAGATCGACAGATGCGTCGCGCAATTAAACGATAATTGATTGATAAAGAGACTGGGTGACTGGTCTCTTTTTGTTCGACAAGCACTTTTGACTGATAGATAAGCACCTGGGACTGTATCGAAAGCCTTTAAAATGCTATAATTTTTCTATGAGTATATTAGTTCAAACAGCTGAAGAAACCCAAGCCATTGCAGCTAAAATCGCGAGGTTGATAAAACCTGGTGATACGATTTTGTTGAATGGTGATTTAGGGGCCGGGAAAACGACCTTTGCCCAAGGATTTGCGCGGGCTTTAGGCATTACTCGGCCACTCAAAAGCCCAACATTTACTTTGGTACGTGAATATGAAACGGCGCAATTCCCTTTGTATCATCTGGATGTTTATCGTTTAGGTGAAGAAGGCGGGGCAGATGAGCTTGGCTTGGAAGAATATTTTGCTGGTCAAGGTGTGGCATTAGTCGAATGGGCAGAATTTATTGGTGACCAATTACCTAGTGATGTATTGCGCATTGACTTGGCGCGCGTTGCTGGCGACAGTACGCAGCAACAACGCCGCCTAACGCTCACGGCTACTGGCGCTCGCTCACAGACACTTGTTGATGCATTGGAGAACTCACAATGGAATTAGTCATTCGCCCGCTTGAAACGACCGATGCAGCTAATTTATTGGCCTTGTTAGCGCAACTACAACAAGAATCAACCACGTTCATGGTTGCTAATGATTTAACGCACTTGGATAGCGATACCCAAGCGGATAACATTTCGTATTTGATGAGCACGACTAACAATATCGTGTTGGTCTTGGCGGATGAAAGCACGCAGCAATTACTGGGGTTGATTACTGCAACGGCGATTCCTGGCCACCCTACGATTGCTGAAGTTGGCGTAGCGGTCTTGGCTGCCTATCAAGGAAATGGTTTTGCCCAAGCCTTGATTGAAGAATTGTTGAGCTGGGCGCTTGATTATAGTTCAGTCACCCAACTCATCCTAACTGTGCAGGCGCATAACGTGGCTGCAATTCACATTTATGAAAAATATGCATTTGAACGCATTGCGGATTCAGAGACGTTGGTTAAAAATCTAGCCGACGAATCGGTAGCGGCGTTTGATATGCGCTTAATGTTGGAGAAATAACGATGAATTTTATTGCAATGGACTTCGAAACGGCCAGCGCACAACGCTATAGTGCCGTTTCAATGGCCGTCGTGGTGGTGCGCGATAATCAATTGGTGGATGAGTTTTATTCGCTCATCAATCCACAAACGCCCTTTGATGCGCGCAATACGGCGATTCATGGAATTCATGAAACCGACGTCATCAATGCGCCGCTCTTTCCAGACGTATGGGCGCAAATCAAGCAATTTTACACACCAGAACAGTTAGTTATTGCGCATAATGCTCCCTTTGACAATGGCGTTTTGCGGGCGACGTTAGCCCATTACGGGATTGCAGCTCCGCATTATTTGTCATTGGATACGGTGCGGACATCGCGTAAATTATATCCCCAATTACCAAATCACAAATTAAATACCGTTGCCGATGCGTTAAATATTGAACTGCAACATCATCATAACGCCTTGGATGATACAGTTGCTGCGGCACGAATCTTAGTTACCCAAGCTACTGAGTTTGGGGTTGATCCATTAAAAAATTTAGTCAAAATAATTTAATCGAAAGTTGAATAATTTATATGTCAGTTAATTTAATTCAAAGCTTTCCAGGGTTTGATATCAAAGCCGATGTGGAATTGGCAAATTATACTAATACCAAAGTCGGGGGCCATGCTGAATGGGTTTTTTGGCCCAAAAGCGTGGAGCAACTTCGGTATGTCTTGGTTGAATTGCAAAATCTAAATCAGACGTTGCCAATCACGGTATTAGGCAATGCATCTAATATAATCGTTACCGATCAAGGCTTAGCTGGATTGGTTATTTTCTTGACTAATTTAACTTCAATTGAAGTACATGACCAACAGATTAAAGCCGGTGCCGGTGCTTGGTTAATCGATGTAACGCGACAAGCCCAAAGACACAATTTAGCCGGCTTAGAATGGGCAGCTGGCATCCCTGGCTCAGTTGGTGGTGCTGTCTACATGAATGCTGGGGCGTACGGCGGCCAAGTCGATGCGTGGTTAGAATCAGTTGAAGTCTTAACTCCAACCGGTGAATTACAGACGCTAACAACGGCCCAGCTTGCCTTTGCCTATCGCCACAGTGTCTTGCACGACACAGATGATGTGATTGTGTCAGCTACTTTTAAACTTAAGCCAGGTGAAGCTAGTGCAATTGATGCGCTAATGGAGGATTACAATACGCGGCGAGCTAGTAAGCAACCGCTTGAATTTCCATCTTGTGGCTCAGTGTTTAAGCGCCCTGAAGGCCATTTTGCTGGCAAGTTAATTATGGATGCTGGTTTACAAGGCTATCAAGTTGGTGGCGCACAAGTTTCCACCAAACATGCTGGATTTATTGTTAACAAGGGCAATGCAACCGCGACAGATTATATTGCCGTGATTAAGCATGTGCAAACAATTATCAAAGAACAATATGAAATTGATTTAGAGACCGAGGTTAAAATTTTCGGTGCTTAAGAAGGGAGGGGTTTGATGCATATTATTGAAACGGTGATCGGTTTAATGACTGTGGTTGTGATTAGTAATGTTATTTCACACTTTATTAAACAAGTCCCTGTCAGCCTGATTCAAATTGGGCTTGGACTACTCGTGGCCTTGTTTTTCCACGTTGAAATTGAACTCGACACGGATTGGTTCTTGTTGCTATTTATCGCGCCGTTACTATATTCGGATGCGTGGCGCTTTCCTAAACGAGAATTATGGAACTTGCGTGGCCGCATATTTGGAAATGCCATCCTGTTAGTTGTTTTGACGACCGTGGTTGGCGGGTTCTTGATTTACTTAATCGTGCCTGAATTACCGTTGGCGGTGGCCTTCTCAATTGCCGCGATTTTATCACCAACTGATCCAGTTGCGGTGCAATCGATTGCCAAGACGGCCAAGCTCCCTGCCAACGTATTGCACTTGGTGGCGGGTGAAAGTTTGATTAATGATGCCAGTGGACTAGTGGCCTTTAAGTTTGCTTTGGCAGCGGCGACGGTTGGGACATTTTCGGCCTTTCATGCGACCTATGAATTCTTTTATGTATCAATTATCGGTGCCTTGATTGGGGCAGTGGCCGCCTGGATTTTTAATAACTTGGGTGATTTTTTGGCTGAACACGGCGGCAATGACGTTGTGTTTATGGTCGTATTGCAATTATTCAGCCCATTTATTATTTACATCGGGGCCGAAACTTTCCACGCATCTGGCGTTATTGCCGTTGTTGTGGCTGGAATTATTTCTAACCTTCACACAAAGCGCGACGTCAATTATAGTGGTGAATTGCATCTGACTGGGGTGACGGTGTGGAACGTGTTGGGTTATCTCTTGAACGGGTTGATTTTCGTTATTTTGGGAATCGAATTACCAGTTGCGATGAATCAATTCTCAGGTGAATCAGGCAATTTGGCATTACCAATGGTCTTGTTGTATTCATTAGGGACGTGGTTGATCGTCTGGGGCATCCGTGTATTATGGACGTATCTCAATCAAGTTTTGCACCAACATAAACACGCTGAATCCAAGCCATCATGGCGCGTGGCGATTATCTCTGGTTTGACCGGGGTGCGTGGCGCCGTTACCATGGCTGGAGTTTTGTCGGTACCGGTGATTGCTGCTAATGGGAAGCCTTTCCCAGAACACGGTTTAATGCTCTTTATTGCCTCGGTGACAATTATTTTGTCACTCTTGGCAGCCGTGATTGCCTTGCCGTTTTTATCTGAGAAGCCAGTCAAAAAAGAAGTGGTGGCACCAGTCGCCCAACACATGACTGAAGCGCGGGCGCAAATCTATGTGTTACAGTCGGCCGTCCGTGAGATTGAACAACATCGTCGTGAAGCTAATCAAACGATTGCTTACGATATCATGTTGCATTATCAAATGCGGATTCGAAAGCTCCAAGTCGAAAATATGAGTAGTGAAAAACTCAATACGATTTTAGAAGCGGAAATCAAGATGCGTGCCGTGGGGATTGAAGCAGAACGCTCAGCCTTGCGTAGATTATTAGTCGATGAATGGATTTCACCACTTGTGTTTGCATCTCAAAGTCGCCATTTGGATCGCTTAGAATCTGACTTAGAAGAATCAATTATGCGCCACAGTAAAATTGCTTGGCGGTCTACGAAACGTATGGTTGTGTATCTGCTGCGTTCGGTGCGCATTTGGTTTGCCGATGAAGAGTCTGATAAGTTGCGAGCTGAATATGCCGTGGCCCAACACGAAGGGGCTAAAGAAGCGATTAATGCAATTTCAAGTTATCTCGGGACCGATGAAGCCAAGCGTTTGAAAACTGATCAACAGGCCGCGCATAATTTGATTTTGTCGTATAAGCATCGTTTAGAGAAACAGAAGACGCATAATATTTCCCAAGCCAAAAAAGATGCAACGCGCATGGAACTTGAGGTGATTGGGTTGAGTGCACAACGAGAAGCTGTTCAGCACTTGTATGATGCGCACTTTATTTCGGCCGAGATGGGCTTGACATTACGCCAAATTATTAATTTTTCAGAAGCTGGATTGTTGACCAATACCGAAGAATAGCAAAGGATCAAACCTATGAATCTGTCAGAGTTTTTGAATCAAATAAATATCGTCCGGATTATTGATATTGTCTTGGTCTGGTTTTTGATCTATCGCTTGATGCGTTTGATACAAGGGACTAAAGCCGTCACGTTAATTCGTGGGGTGGCGATTGTCGTGATTGTCAAGTTAGTTTCTTGGTATGTGGGCTTAACGACGATTTCTTGGATGACGGATCAAATCATCAATTGGGGGGCAATTGCGTTAGTTATTGTCTTTCAACCTGAAATCCGGCGCGCCCTCGAGCACTTGGGACGCTCGCAATTGTTTAAGCGCCAACAAGCTAATCAAGCTGAACAAAAATTAATTACTGAACTAGATAGCGCCATCCAATACATGTCAAAGCGCCACATTGGAGCCTTGATTACGTTGGAAATGGAAACTGGGTTAGAAGAATATATCGAAACGGGTATCAAAATTGACGGACTAATTACCAGTCAATTGTTGATTAACACGTTTATTCCTAATACACCGCTACACGATGGGGCGGTGATTTTAAAGGACAACCGGTTGGCGGTGGCGGCAGCTTATTTGCCATTGTCTGATAGTCCAACGATTCCGAAAGAACTTGGGACACGGCATCGCGCTGGGGTTGGAATTTCAGAAGTGACTGACGCGTTGACGATTATCGTGTCTGAAGAAACTGGTGGCGTGACGATTACGCGCAACTCTGAACTGATGATTGATTTGACGCATGATGATTATCTTAAGTATTTGCAACGCCAATTGATTAAGGCGACTGCTGATGAAAAGGTGACGATTGCTGGGGTGCGGGTACCTAAGTTTGGTAAGCGAAAGGGGCCACGTGATGTTTAAAAATATTTCAAAAATTTTATATATCCTGGCTTCGTTAGTCTTGGCTGTGTTGTTGGCGATTTATGTCGATGGCCAGACGGGGACTAACTCAGCGAGTGTCGATAATGTTAAAACGGCTTCGAAAACGGATTTGTTGCATTTGAATGCCACCAAAACAGTGACCATGGCCGTCCCTTTGAAATTAAAAGGGATTGATGTCAATAATTATTTGATTTCAGGTACGCCTGATACGGTTGAAATTAAATTAACGGGGCCGAGCGCGTTGGTGACTTCGACTGAGAACACCAAGGGCTTTCAAGTTGTGGCGGATCTTTCTGATTTGGCTGATGGTGAGCACACCGTGGCTTTAAAGGTCACGGGTTTGAACAAAGAATTAACGTACAAATTAACCAATCCGACCCTGACTTTAACAGTCTACAAAAAGTCGGTAGCGACCTATAATGTGCAACTTGATTACAATAAGGACGCCATTGCTGAGGGTTATGTGATTGGGGATGTTGAAAATAGTGTCACCTCAGTCCAAGTTATTGGGCGCAAGTCGGCTGTGCAAGCTGTTGATCGGGTCGTGGCGGTGTTGCAATTATCACGTGATACGACAGAAACAGTCGAAAAAGATGTCCAGTTGCAAGCCGTTGATGCGGATGGAAATCCTGTAGATGTAGCTTTGTCAGAGAATACAACCCATGTCAAAATTCCGGTGGAAGCTGGTAAAGGGACTAAAAAGGTCAAGCTTGTCTTTGATACGAGTGGCGGTGATGCTGATAAGTATACGATTAAAGCTAACGTCAATGAATTTGAATTGACCGGGAATATGGATAAGTTGAAGAAAATTTCAGATATCAGTATCAAGGTTGATTTGACTGACATCACAACTGCGAAGACTGAAACGGTTCAAGTGCCGTTACCTGCAGGCGTCGATAAGATTGATACATCTGAAGTGACAATTACCATTGAACCGAAGACAGATTAGGAGTTTAAAAACATGGTTGAATTACATTATTTTGGTACCGATGGTGTCCGGGGGATTGCCAATCAGGAATTAACTCCTGAATTGGCGTTTCGCTTGGGACGTATGGGTGGCGCCGTATTAACCGAACATGCCAGTGAGCAAACTCCACGTGTGTTGGTTGGCCGCGATACTAGGCGTTCAGGGCAATTGCTTGAATCAGCTTTGATTGCTGGACTTTTGTCGGTTGGGATTGAAGTCCAACGGTTGGGTGTGATTTCAACACCGGGCGTGGCTTACTTAGTGCGTGCGCAACAAGCTGATGCCGCCGCACAAATTACAGCATCGCACAATCCAGCAGAAGACAATGGGATCAAGTTCTTTGGGGCAGATGGCTACAAGTTGTCTGACACGTTGGAAGGTGAAATCGAAGCGCTCTTGGATGCACCTGAAGATACGTTGCCACGCCCGGCTGCTGAAGGGTTAGGCACAGCGTCTGATTTTCCAGTTGGAGTTGGTAAGTATCTGAAGTATTTGCAAACCACAATTCCTGATAATTTAGCGGGTATGAAAATTGCCATTGATGCAGCTAATGGAGCTACTAGTGGATTGGTTGCTAGTTTATTTGCTGATTTGGAAGCCGATTTTGAAACGATGGCGACTTCACCCGATGGCTTGAATATCAATGCTGGCGTAGGGTCAACACATCCAGAAGCGATTGCGCAATTCGTCCAAGAAAAGGGTGCCCAAGTTGGGCTGGCCTTTGATGGGGACGGCGATCGCTTAATCGCCGTTGATGAAAACGGTACGATTATTGATGGTGACAAAATTATGTTCATCACTGGTAATTTCTTGAATCAACATGGCCGGTTGAAGCAAGACACCATTGTGACGACGGTGATGTCAAACATTGGAATGGATAAAGCCATGGAAGCCAATGGGATGACCGCCGTTAAAACTGATGTTGGTGATCGATATGTTGTCGAAGAAATGTTGAAATCTGGCTATAATCTGGGTGGTGAACAATCAGGCCACGTTGTCTTCTTGGACTGGGCAACGACTGGTGACGGGATGTTGACGGCATTGCAATTGTTGTATGTGATGAAAGCCACTGGTAAGCCGTTATCAGAATTGGCGGCTGAAGTGACGACATATCCGCAATTGTTGGTCAATGTGACCGTGCAAGATAAGAAAGCTGCTTTAAACAACCAAGCGATTAAGGATGTCATTGCTCAAGTTGAAAGTGATATGCATGGGGATGGCCGTGTTTTGGTACGCCCATCCGGCACGCAGAATTTACTACGTGTTATGGCGGAAGCAAAAACTGATGAATTAGTCACTGAATACGTAAATCGGATTGTTGATGTTGTTAAGGCTGAAGTTGGCGTGGAGGAATAAGTAAGCATGGCGAATCTGCAAACATTTGATATCATTGAGGAAATTACCCGCAATGATGGCACTAAATACCGCGAAATTGGTAATTTGTTGCATAATGGGCAAGCTGAATATGCTGTTGAACAAGGCTTTATTAAAGAAGTGCGCATTATGAAAATCAATATTCCGCATTCATCAAATGTTGAAAAATATGAAAAGTACGTCAATACCAATTTTGAAATTCCGGAAAAAGTGGCGATTGACGTCTGGGTTGAATGGGAAAAGAATGCTGAAAACGAAGCGTTGATTGAAGCGATTTTAAGCGAAAATCAACTCTCATAGGTTGGTTGGTACAAAGTATTACTATTTGTTGTCAAAACACAAATGGCATATACATTGGCAAGCCGTTTTGTTATACTAAATTCAACGTAGAAGAACCTTTAAAAATAGTCCGAGAGGCTAGCAAGGGATCGAATTGATTGGTGGGCAGAACTCTACCCAAATACTAATCGAAACGAAACCGGCGACCTCTGGAGGTCGTCGGTTTTTGTATATATACAAATGGAGAAGATGAAATGCGTAACTTTGTGAACATCAATTTATTGAGTAATGATGAAATTTTGCACCTCATCCGCAAAGGACTGCGGTTTAAGCAAGGTGAACCGGTGCCGAAGTTGACCGACCAGTTTGTTGCTAACTTGTTTTTTGAAAATTCAACCCGGACCCATAGCAGTTTCCAAGTTGCCGAAACGCGATTGGGGTTGCAACAAGTCCTCATCGATCCACAGACGAGTTCTACAAAAAAAGGTGAGACTCTCAGTGACACGCTCAAGACGCTCAAAGCCATTGGCGTGCAAACCGTGGTCGTGCGCCATTCGTTAAATGATTGGTATAAGCCCTTGATTGATGAAGATTCACCGTTGATGCCTAAGTTAGTCAATGCTGGGGATGGTAACGGGCAACATCCGTCACAGAGTTTGTTGGATTTGATTACGATTTATGAGGAATTTGGGCGCTTTGAAGGCTTGAAGATTCGCATTGTCGGTGATTTATCGCATTCACGGGTGGCACGCTCAAATGCCGAGTTATTCCAAAATTTGGGCGCTGAGGTTTCATTTAGCGGACCACTTGATTGGTATCCAGCTGAGTTTGATGAATTTGGTCAATATGTTGGCTTAGATGACGGCTTTGAAGACTTAGATGTTTTGATGTTATTGCGAGTGCAACACGAACGAATTTCGGCCGTGGAAAACGTTAACTTCTCATTGGTTGATTACCACAATGAATTTGGGTTGAATCATGCACGGTACGAAAAATTAAAAGATACGGCCATCGTGATGCATCCGGCCCCCGTCAATCGGGGCGCTGAAATTGCTAGCGATTTGGTCGAGGCACCAAAATCACGCATCTTTGTCCAAATGGCCAATGGGGTGTACGCCCGCATGGCTATCTTGGCTAGTCTAGATTAGCATTAGCATCCCGCCATTAAAAGGAGCAAACAAATGAGTTCATTATTAATTAAAAACGCCCAAGTTATTGCCCATGATAACGATTTGATTAACCAAGACGTCTTGATTATCGACGGTAAAATTGCCGCAATTGATGTTGAGTTAGACGGTTCAGCCGAAACTGTGTTGGATGTGAATGGGGCTTTGTTGACGCCTGGTTTAGTTGACGTGCACGTGCATTTCCGAGAGCCTGGCTTTGAATACAAAGAGACCATCGCAACGGGATCAAAAGCATCAGCACGGGGTGGGTTTACAACCGTCGCGGCCATGCCTAATTTAAATCCGGTGCCATCAACGGTTGAGGCCTTTAAGCAAGTGCAAGCCCTTAACGCTAAAGACGGCGTGATTCATATCGAACAATATGCTGCAATTTCTGATGGCTTGACGGCCCCTGAAGTTGATGACATTACAAGCTTGGCGGCAGCAGGGGCCATGGCGTTTACTAACGATGGTAAAGGTGTTCAAACCGCGGCCACAATGTTAGAAGCCATGAAGTTGGCGGTTGCAGCTGGTAAGCCCATCGTTACTCATCTTGAAGATGAAAGCTTGATGAACGGCGGGGTGATGAACCTGGGTAAGCGCTCAGCTGAATTAGGGTTGCCTGGGATTGATCCGTTGGCTGAATCATCACAATTGGCCCGTGATTTGGTTTTGGCCCAAGCAACTGGGGTGCAATATCACGTTGCCCACATCTCAACCAAAGAATCGGTTGAATTGGTCCGCATTGCCAAACATCATGGCATCAATGTGACTGCTGAAGTTTCACCGCACCACTTGTTGTTGGATGAAACTGACATCGATGGGGATAATGCGTTGTTCAAGATGAACCCACCATTGCGTACACCTGAAGATCGCACGGCGGCCATTGCTGGTTTGTTGGACGGGACGATCGACATGGTTGCGACTGATCACGCCCCCCATGCAGTCGAAGAAAAAGAACGCAGCTTCCTAGGGGCTGCCTTTGGAATCACTGGGATTGAAACGAGTTTCCAATTGATGTACACACACTTTGTGAAGTCAGGGATTGCGACGTTGGAACAAGTTATTAGCTGGATGAACGTCAAGCCGGCCAAGGCCTTCCATTTGGATGCACCGACCGTTATTGCTGTGGGTGAAGTTGCTGATTTGGCCCTGTTTGATTTGGAAACCGCACACACAATTACGGCTGACGAATTTGTTTCAAAGGGGCAAAACACGCCATTTATCGGGGCTACTATCTACGGACAAACCGTGGCGACCATCGTCAACGGCCAAGTTGTCTATAACACGTTATAAGAAAGGGAAACCAATATGAAGCGCTACTTAGTTTTAGAAAATGGTTCAGTATATGAAGGCCAAGCATTTGGTTCAACTAAGCCAGTCACTGGCGAATTGGTCTTTAATACGGGCATGTCAGGCTACCAAGAGTCAATTACTGACTTGTCATACCATGGTCAAATCTTGACCTTTACGTATCCATTGATTGGAAATTACGGCATCAATCGTGATGATTTTGAATCATTGAAGCCAGCTGCCTCAGCCATTGTTGTGCATGAGATTGCGCGCCGACCATCGAATTGGCGCTCATCAATGTCATTGGCTGATTGGGCTGAAAAGATGGATTTACCTGGGATTAGCGGCGTTGATACGCGGGCGTTGACCAAGGAATTACGTAACTACGGCGTGATGCGCGCGTGCGTCGTTGACGAAGTAACTGATGCAACGACGACTGAGCTCAAAGCGGCTAACCTTTCGACGGAACAAGTCAAAGAAGTGACAGCCAACGCAACGTATGTGAACCCAACTGAGGGAGTTTCAATTGCCATGATCGACTTTGGCTTGAAGAACTCAATCTTGCGTTCATTGGCCCGGCGTGGTGTCAACGTGATGGTTTTCCCAGCTGATGTAGATGCGCAAACAATTTTGGATGCTGATCCAGATGGTGTGTTGCTTTCAAACGGCCCTGGTGATCCAGAGTCAGTTGAATATGCCTTACCAACGATCAAGACGTTGCAAGAAAAGTTGCCGTTGATGGGGATTTGTTTAGGACATCAACTATTTGCGATGGCGAATGGGGCAACGACCTTTAAGTTGAAGTTTGGTCACCGTGGCTTCAATCACGCGGTTCGCAATTTGGCGACTGGTAAGATTGATTTCACATCACAAAACCACGGTTATGCGGTTGACCCAGCGTCAATTGCTGGGACTGATTTGGAAATTACACACGAAGAAATCAATGACCACACAGTTGAAGGTGTGCGTTTGAAGAGTAAGTCAGCGTTTTCAGTCCAATTCCACCCAGACGCTGCACCTGGTCCACATGATGCTGAATACTTATTTGATGATTTCTTGGCCATGATTGCCACAGCAAAACAGAAGGGAGCCTACAATGCCTAAGCGTAACGACATCAACAAAATTTTGGTGATTGGATCTGGTCCGATTGTGATCGGGCAAGCCGCCGAATTCGATTATTCTGGAACACAAGCTGCCATGGCATTGCGTGAAGAAGGTTTCTCAGTTGTGTTGGTGAATTCAAACCCAGCTACAATTATGACTGACGCAGAAACGGCTGATAAAGTCTATATCGAACCATTGACGCTTGATTTTTTGAAGCGCATTTTGCGTAAGGAACGGCCCGATGCAATTTTGCCAACTTTGGGTGGGCAAACCGGTTTGAATATGGCCAAAGACTTGTCTGAAGATGGAATCCTCGACGAAATGGGGATTGAATTGCTGGGGACTAAATTAACGGCGATTGAAGAAGCGGAAGACCGCGAAGAATTTAAGAATTTGATGGATCGCTTGAATGAGCCGATTCCTGAATCAACTATTGCGACGACGGTTGCAGAATCAGTGGCCTTTGCTGAAGAACACACGTATCCAGTTATCGTCCGGCCGGCATATACGCTTGGCGGTACAGGTGGTGGAATTGCTAACAACCGGGCGGAACTCGAAGCGATTTCTGAAAATGGGTTGGAATTGTCACCAGTGACGCAAGTTTTAATTGAGCGTTCAATTGCTGGTTACAAGGAAATCGAATTTGAAGTTATGCGAGATTCAAACGACAATGCATTGATTGTGGCTTCAATGGAAAACTTTGATCCTGTGGGCATTCACACCGGTGATTCAATCGTTGTGGCCCCGGTCCAAACTTTGTCAGACCGTGAATATCAAATGATGCGTGATTCAGCCTTGAAGATCATCCGTGCCTTGAATATCGAAGGTGGCGTAAACATCCAAATGGCTTTGGACCCAGCTTCATACAAGTATTACATCATCGAAGTTAATCCGCGTGTATCACGTTCATCAGCTTTGGCCTCTAAAGCAACTGGTTACCCAATTGCCAAGATGGCCGCTAAAATCGCGGTGGGCTTGACGTTGGATGAAATCGTTAATCCAGTTACGGGAACAACGATGGCCGAATTCGAGCCAGCTTTGGACTACGTAATTGCCAAAATTCCACGTTTCCCATTTGATAAGTTTGCCTCAGCCGATCGTCGGTTGGGGACGCAAATGAAGGCCACTGGAGAAGTTATGGCCATTGGACGTAACTTGGAAGAAGCCTTTAACAAAGCAATTCGTTCACTAGAAATTGGCGCAACGGGGATAAATGACCGTCGTTACCCAGAATTCACGCAAGCCGAATTGCTCAACGAATTGATGCCAGCTCGTGATGATCGGTTGTTTATGATTGCTGAATTAATCCGCCGTGGTACAACGATTGAAGAGATTCATGAGTTGACCAAGATTGACTTGTTCTACTTGGACAAGGTTTTGCACTTAATTGAATTGGAAACTGAATTAGCTGAACACGTTGGCGATATCGATACGTTAGCATTGGCCAAGAAAAATGGGTTTGCTGACCAAACGATTGCTGGGTTCTGGAACATGAGTGCCGATGATATCCGAGCTTTGCGGACGGAACACCAAATTTTGCCAGTTTATAAGATGGTTGACACGGTGGCCGCCGAATTCGAATCACAAACGCCATATTATTATTCAACGTATGAACGTGAAAGTGAATCAATCGTCACTGACCGGGAATCAGTTTTGGTCTTGGGTTCGGGACCGATCCGGATTGGTCAAGGAGTCGAATTCGATTACGCCACGGTGCACGCGGTTAAAGCAATCCAACGTGCAGGCCTTGAAGCAATCATCATGAATTCAAATCCAGAAACAGTCTCAACTGATTTCTCAGTGTCTGACAAGTTGTACTTTGAACCATTGACACTAGAAGACGTGTTGAACGTGGTTGATTTGGAAAAGCCACGGGGCGTGGTCGTCCAATTCGGTGGGCAAACGGCCATTAATTTGGCGGCACCATTGGCTGAACGCGGTGTCAAAATCTTAGGCACAACGGTTGAAGATTTGGACCGTGCTGAAGACCGTGAAGAATTTGATCAAGTCATCAAGCAATTAGGTTTGCCACAACCAGTTGGTAAGACAGCGACAACAGTTGAAGCTGCCGTTGCGGCGGGTGAAGAAATTGGTTACCCAATCTTAATTCGGCCATCATATGTTTTGGGTGGCCGTGCGATGGAAATCGTGGGTACGACAGAAGAATTGATTGACTACATGGGCCGGGCCGTCAAGGTATCAAATGACCACCCAGTGTTGATTGACTCATACTTGGTCGGTTCAGAAGCCGAAGTGGATGTTTTGTCTGACGGTGAAACAATCATTATCCCTGGTTTGATGGAACATATCGAACGCGCTGGGGTGCACTCAGGTGATTCAATGTCAGTGTATCCAACGCAAACTTTGTCGCAAAAAGTTAAGCAAGAAATGATTGATGCGTCAATCAGCTTGGCTAAGGCGTTGAAGACGGTGGGGATGATGAACATCCAATTCGTGATTCATGAAGATAAAGCATATGTGATTGAAGTTAATCCACGAGCATCACGGACGGTGCCGTTTATCTCAAAGGTGACGCACACACCATTGGCGCAATTAGCAACACGGGCCATGTTGGGTGAAAAGTTGGCTGATATGGGCTATGAAACTGGTGTCTTGCCAGAAGATGATTTCGTGCACGTGAAGGCACCAATCTTCTCATTCACGAAGTTACCACGGGTTGATTCATTGCTTGGACCAGAAATGAAGTCAACTGGTGAAGTCATGGGTTCTGATACGACGTTTGAAAAGGCGTTGTTCAAGGCGTTTGAAGCTTCATACATTAAGATTCCAACCTTTGGGCATGTATTGTTTACGGTGGCTGACGAAGATAAAGCGGAGGCCTTGGTATTGGCACAACGCTTTACAGATCTTGGCTTTGCGATTGTGGCAACGTCTGGCACTGGGCATTTCTTGCAAGAAAATGGTTTGACGGTTGATGTGTTGGATAAGATTTCTGAATCTGACAATAATGCTTTGACGGCTTTGCGCCATGGCAAGTTGCAGGTTGTGGTTAACACTACGCATCCGGATGGGACGTCTGCTTCTGATGGGACGGCGATTCGAAATGCGGCGATTGAGAATGCTGTGCCATTGTTTACGGCGTTTGATACGGTTGCGGCTTTGCTTTCGGTTATGGAAGCTTCTGGATATACTGTTCGGACTATGTCTTAAGATTTTTGATAGTTTGTTTGCTGGGGGGTGTCGCCATTGCATGGCGAAGGCTTTGGTTCCCGGCAGAAATAACTCCGCATTGGTACTGTTGAAGTGGGCGACACGGTCCCACTAGTCTAAGGGATTCGGCTCCGTGCAAGCACGAAACCAACTCCCTAAGACCGCGTTGGTGCCGCTACCTCGCTTGTTCCACTACAACAGCACCAATGCTCCGTTATTTCTGCCGGGAACCAAATCCTAACCTCCAGTCGCTTTAGCTCCTTCCCGGTTCTGTAACTTCACCTTTATCCCCTTATATTTAGGTATTCAAACTGGATCACACAGAAACACACAGACTTGTTAGCGTGTTTTAGAAATTAAGTAATTTAAGTAATTAATGATTATTGGACTACGGCTGAAGTTCTAGACCCGAAACGAAGAGAAGGGTGGGATTTTGGTTGGTGGGGGAATTGGCGGAGCTTTGCTGGCATAGTGGTGGAATAAGCGAGGTAGGAGCACCAACGCGGTCTTAGGTTGGCAGTTCTGCTTTAGCAGGGCGGCCGACCTTAGACTAGTGGGACTCTGTCGCCCACCTCTATGCCAGCAAAGCGGAGCCGATTCCCCCACCAACCAAAATCCCTGTGCCAGCATGGCACAAAAAAGCCCTGAGCATATTCAAAGCTCAGGGCCAGTACATAAAACATTGCCCCGAGAATGGCATTAAAAGCTCAACTAATGATGATAACGACGGTCATTAAAACCGTATGCATGAAAGGGAAAACAACCATGACAGCAAATCGTTTAGCAGTTTCATTACCCGGCATCGAATTGAAAAACCCCATCATGCCCTCGGCCGGTTCAATGTATTACGGCCTCGACCATTTAGAAGATTTTGATCTAAATATTTTAGGTGCCATGGTCTTAAAAACAACTACGGTCGATGAACGCCGCGGTAATCCACAGCCTTGGATTATTGAAACCAGCGCCGGCATCATGAATTCAGTTGGCCTAGCTAATCCAGGTATGGAAAACGTGAAACGCGATTTCTTGCCTAAATTAGCCCAAGCTATCCCTGATGAACCAACGATTTTATCATTAGCTGGGGAAACGGTTGCTGAATATGCAAAACTCGCTGCTTATTTTGATGATGTGGCTAGTATCACCGCATTTGAAATTAATTTGTCTTGTCCAAACGTTGATAAAGGCGGTTTGGAGTTTGGCGTGGATCCTGAATCGGCTGCTGAGGTTATCAAGGCCGTTAAAGCGGTCACGAATAAACCCCTGTATGCTAAGCTTTCACCTAATGTCACGGATATCAAGCCAATCGCCATTGCTGTTGAAACGGCAGGGGCGGATGCAATTGTCTTGATCAATACTGTGATTGGCATGAGTCTTGATTTGAAAAGTCGTGCGCCACGTTTGTATCGTGGAACAGGTGGGATTTCTGGTGATGCCGTGCACCCAATTGCTGTGCGCTTTGTATATGAAGCGGCCCAAGCTGTCCAGATTCCAATTATTGGCGTGGGTGGAATTAACAATGTTGATGATGCGCTTGAGTTGTTATTGGCTGGTGCGACTGCTGTGCAAGTCGGACATATGAACTCTGTTGATCGCTTGATTATGCCTAAGATTATTGCTGATTTGCCAGCAGCTTTGGATAAATATGGCTTTGCTGATGTTAGCGAAGTTACGCATGCATTGAAAAAATTCCCAGCTGACTTAGCGACTTGGGAGAAGGAGCATACAAATGCCTAAACCAGTTTTTATTGCTTTGGATTTTGCAACCACGACGCAAGCCCGCGAGTTTTTGGCGAAGTTTGCTGACGTGGAAAAGCCCGCCATCAAAATCGGGATGGAACTCTTCTATACGGCTGACGGTTTTGCGTTTGTACAAGCAGCTAAAGCCCAAGGGTTCACGATTTTCTTGGATTTAAAGCTCTATGATATTCCTAATACCGTTGAAAAAGCCGCTTACAATGTTGGTTTGTTAGGGGTTAATTATCTGACTGTACACGCCGCTGGTGGGAAGCGCATGTTAGCTGGGGCCGTTAGTGGTGTGACGGCTGGGGCTAAAGCTGCTGGCGTGGTGGTACCGCAAGTTTTGGCTGTGACGCAATTGACATCATTTTCTGAAGCTGAATTGCAAGCAACACAACAAGTTAGTGTATCATTGCGTGAATCGGTCATTCATTTGGCCCAATTAGCTGCTGAAGCTGGGGTGGCGGGGACCATCTCGTCAGCTTTTGAATCGGCTGATATTCATGCGCATACGCCAGCTGAGTTCTTGTCAATTACACCAGGTATTCGCTTTGCTGGTGATGCTGTGGGTGATCAATCACGGGTGGTGACCCCCAAGCGGGCGGCTGAAATGGGGGCCAATGGCATTGTTGTTGGTCGCTCAATTACCCAGGCTGCTGACCCAGTGGCGGCATATCAACAAGCTGTTAGCGAATTAAACGATTAAGTTGGAGAAAATAAAATGACTGATTATAAAACTGAAGTAGCCAAGCGTTTGTTGGCAATTGAAGCTGTGAAGTTGCAACCCAATGATCCATTTACGTGGGCTTCTGGGTTGAAGAGCCCAATCTATACTGACAACCGGATGACAATCGCCTTTCCTGAGGTGCGCGATTTGATTGCGGCAGGGTTGGCTGATTTGATTAAGACTAAGTACCCTGATGTGCAAGTGATTGGTGGCGTGGCTACGGCGGGGATTCCCCATGCCGCTTGGGTAGCGCAATTGTTGAATTTGCCAATGGTCTATGTCCGTTCAAAGCCCAAGGATCATGGCGCTGGTAAGCAGATTGAAGGTACTTTGCAAGCTGGACAAAAAGTGGTTTTGATTGATGATTTGATTTCAACTGGTGGTTCTGTTTTAGGTGCCGTTGAAGCCACACGCAAAGAAGGTGGCGAAGTGTTAGGTGTTGTGTCAATCTTCTCGTATGAATTGCCAGCTGCGGATGTTAATTTTGGCGCAGCGAACACACCATTTGCTTCATTGACGAGTTATTCAGCCTTGCTTGACGCTGCCCAAGCAAACGGCATTATTGCCCAACAAGATTTGGCAACGTTGATTGAATGGCGCCAAGACCCTAAAGCGTGGGGTGAAAAGCACGCCTAACCGTAAACGTAAAGGACTGGGTAACTAGTCTTTTTTTATTGGCATACGCGCATGGCTTCTAGACAGTGACCTGTTATTTTACCTTGATTTCAGATATACTTATAAATAGGATTTTGTGTGAAAGGAGCTTAAGATGAATATCGGGATTTTCACGGATACATACTACCCACAGTTGTCAGGGGTGGTGACGTCGATTCAAACTTTGACGCGCCAACTCGAAGCGCAGGGGCATAATGTTTATATCTTTACGTCCACTGATCCCCTTGTGCCTAAAGGAACTTTTGAACGCAATGTTTTTCGGTTCTCAAGTGTGCCGTTTGTTGGCTTTAAAGAACGGCGCATTAGTTATCGTGGGGCGATTCAAGGGATTGTCATTGCACGGAAACTCAAGCTCGATATTGTGCATACGCAAACGGAATTTTCACTTGGCTTGATGGGCAAAAATGTCTCAACAGCTTTGCGGATTCCAAAAATCCACACATATCACACAAATTATGAAGATTACACCCACTATGTTTTTAACGGTAAGGTATTGCGACCAGGGGCTGTACGCCTTTTGATTCGGGGCTTTGTGCATGGCATGACCGCCGTTGTAGCGCCGTCTAAGCAAACGTTTGAGACATTAATGGGCTATAAAGTTTCTAGCCCGATTGAAATCATCCCAACTGGGGTGAAGGTCAATCATGACCCGAGTGAAGATCATAGTGCTGAGTTGCGAGCTGATTTAAGCCTCGATAGTGATACACCAGTTGTATTAGTATTGGGCCGGGTTGCGTTTGAAAAAAATATCGAAGCGGTTATCGAAAGCTTTAATGAAGTATTACATGGCTTTCCAACGGCAAAACTCGTTATAGCTGGAGACGGGCCAGCCTTAGACACTATGAAGGGGCACGTCGCTTCATTAGGGATTGAGAATTCAGTGATTTTCACTGGGTATGTTGATCACGAAAAAGCTTATTCGTATTATCGGTTAGCCGATGTGTTTGCCTCGGCTTCTGAATCAGAGACTCAAGGCTTGACCTACATTGAAGCAATTTCGGCTGACACACCAATTGTGGCGATTCATAATTTGTATTTGGATGATCGCGTGACTGACGAAAATGTCGGGACCTTAATTGATGATCAATATGAATTAGCCGAGGCCATCAGTAAATATTTGGCGGCTAAACAAGCTAATGTTGTTTTGGGTAATCCGGATGCGCGGTCAAAATTGCTCTATGATGTAGATGAAGTGACCTTTGGACAACGAATTATTGATTTATATCATGAAGCACTAGCTGTTTATCGCGATCATGGCGATGACGATGAATCAGAAGCGGCCGCCGCTGATGCAGAATATGCTAGTTCATTCGTTTTAAAGAACCCATTTAGAAGGAATAATAATGCTTAAAATCACGATGTTTTCATCCGCTGAAACAATCCCTGGTCAAGGGGTTGGCTCAGCTTATCGCGAATTAATTAATCTCTTAATCGCAAAATTTAAGGGTGTCTTTTTGATACGCAAAGACACCTTAGCAAAAGCAGACATCAGTCATTATCATACGATTGATTTTCTGTTTTATTTGAATACATTTTTGCCAGGGCGGGGGCGAAAAATTGGCTATGTGCATTTTTTGCCAGAAACTTTAGAAGGCTCAATCTTATTACATTGGCCGATTAAACAAATTTTTTATTGGTATGTGATGGCCTTTTATCGGCGGATGGATCACTTGGTTGTGGTTAATCCAACCTTTATTGATAAGCTCGTGGCCAATGGGGTTAAGCGCGAAAACGTGACTTATATCCCAAACTTTGTATCAAAAACGCAATTTTACGAATTACAACCAGAACAAAAAATTGATTTACGCCAACAATTTGGCATCCCACAAGACGCATATGTAGTTTTGGGGGTCGGCCAGATTCAAGAACGCAAAGGGATTTTTGATTTCATTGCGCTGGCTGAAGAAAATCCGCAATGGACCTTCATTTGGGTCGGCGGCTTCTCATTTGGGAGCATCACGGCTGGCTATGACGAACTCAAAAAAATCCTAGCCAATCCACCTGCTAATTTGACATTCCCAGGGATTGTCGATCGTGGGGTGATGAATAGTTATTATAATGTGGCGGATGTCTTTTTATTGCCTAGTTATAATGAACTATTCCCGATGTCAGCCTTGGAAGCCTTTAGTACGGGCACACCAACTGTGTTGCGGGATTTGGAATTGTATCGGGCCGTTATGGATGGCTATTACTTGGCTGGTCCAGATAAAGCGGGGATGCAAAGCCAGTTAGATCAATTGCAACTGGATCCAGCGTTGCGACAAACTTTACATGACAAGGCATTATCAGCTTCGAAGCGTTATTCAGCTGATTATGTAGCTGGTTTGTGGGATAATTTTTATCATGAACAGGCGGCAATAGGAAAGAGGAAGTAGGGTCTTATGGGGCGCAAGAATGGCATAATTTTCACGGTAATGCTCCTAATTGGAAGCGCCATTTTTTACTGGTCAATGCGCACAGTCAATATGGTGAAATTACTACACGATTTAGCACACGCTAATTGGTGGTGGTTTATTGTGGCCGTAATCGCCATGCTGATTTATTTAGTCATGGAAGCGGCCATTGTCAAAGTTTTCGTCGATACGCAACATGAAAAACTTAACTGGTACAATGCTTTGCGCGTACCCTTAGTTGAACAATTTGGAAATGGGATTACGCCATTTGCAACCGGTGGGCAGCCAATGCAAATGTTTGCTATGGCACAAGCTGGGGTTGATGCTGGGCGTGCCGGCTCAATTTTACTGATGAAGTTCGTCGTGTTCCAAGGCATGATTGTCATTAATTTCTTGATTGCCTTGGTGATTAGTTTTCACTACATCGAAGCCAAGGTTCACGCGTTATCGTTACTTTTGATTTTAGGTTTCTTAGTGCATCTAGCTGTGATTACGTTGTTACTACTCGTGATGTATTGGCCGAAGTTAACTGAATCTATGGTGAAGTTGGTATTATGGCCATTAAAGCGCTTTAGAAAAACTAGTTATACGAAATGGTCAGTGATTTTAGCTGATAAAATTAGTAATTTCCACGATGAGAGTCAACGAATGGGGCACAATGGATTGGCAATTGGGAAAGCCATTGTCCTGACATTTATCCAACTATTTTTTTACTATTTGATTCCGTATTTCGTTTTGTTGGGACTTGGGGTGCAACATATTAATGTCGTCTTGGTCACGGCGTTTAATGTCTTAATATTTATGATCATTTCTTTGTTCCCCATCCCAGGTGGCACGGGAGGCGCCGAGGCGAGTTTCCAAGTTGTCTTTAGTACCTTTTTGAGTTCCCAAGCGACCTTAGTCTTAGCCATGTTGATATGGCGCTTCATTACTTACTATTTGGGCATGTTCTTAGGAATCATTGCGCTGAATATGTCGGTTAAAAAGGATACGTGATGAGTAAAGAGAGCGAGTTAATTCATATCGTAAAACGCCTGCAAGCCATGACGTTTGATGACCGCGGTGAGATTCAAGAACGCGCGTTTGATAAATTTGGGGTCAATGTCGTGACGGTATTGTTTGATCAACCGTCTCGGACGTTTGCTTTGTACGGTGGGCGTGATGATAAAAAATTTGCCTTTGATGATATTGATCTATTAGCGATTGATATTTATGAAACATTGCAAGACTTCAAATCAGTCTTTTAGGTTCATTTAAGATTCATTTAATTCTGATACAGTATGCTATCAGGATGGTTATTTAAAATTTTGAAAGAGATGGTATTTTGGCATGCAACGTTTGATGGCTAAGCTAAATAAATGGTGGCCAGATTTTAATTCAACGGTAGGATTTTTCATTCTATCGGTGTTTTTAGTCACCTTAAAAACATATTGGGCATATCAAGTTGAGTTTAGTTTAGGTGCCAAAGGACCAATTCAACAGTTTTTGTTGATTTTAAATCCGATTCCAACCGCCATTATTTTACTCGGGATCGCCTTGTATTTCCGTGGCCGGATTGCGTATTGGTTGATGTTGTTGATCAATTTCATCCAAACTTTTTGGTTATTTGCCAACATCTTGTACTATCGCGAATTTTCTGATTTCATCTCGATGAATATCTTGAAGGCGGGTGGTTCAGTTGAAAACAACCTAGGTAAGTCAATCGCCGGCATCTTGCAACCGATTGATTTCTTAGTCTATTTAGATATCATCGTGTTGATTATCCTTTTGTCGACCAAGTTGTTAAAAGTCGACAAAATTCGAGTGCAAAAGCGCTTTGCTTTGTTGACGACGGCATTTGGGGTCGTGTTGATGCTAGCTGATTTTGGAATTGCTTCAGGTGATCGGTCAGGCTTGCTAACGCGGACTTTTGATAATAATTACATCGTTAAGTACCTCGGTCTCAACGAATATGCGATGTACAATGTCGTTAAGACCAATCAGCAGGCAGGTGAAGTTAAGCAAGCTAAAAAGAGCGATTTAGATAAAATTCGCGAATTCGTTAAGAAGAATAAAACATTAGCCAATGCCGCAACTTTTGGTAAAGCCAAAGGGAAGAATGTCATTATTTTCCACTTGGAGTCATTCCAACAATTCATGCTTGATTACCGTTGGGATAACCAAGAAGTTACCCCGAATCTAAATGCCTTTTATCATGACGCCAACACGACGTCATTTGATAATTTCTACAATCAAGTTGGCCAAGGTAAGACGTCAGATGCCGAGATGATGTTAGAAAACTCATTGTATGGAACGGCTTCTGGGTCTGCGATGACGAATTATGGTACGACGAATACGTTCCAAGCGCTACCTGCAATGTTAGGTAATGATGGCTATACTTCAGCTGCCTTTCATGGCGACGTACCATCATTTTGGAACCGTGATAACGCCTACAAGTCTTGGGGCTATGATTATTTCTTCTCAAAGAGTTATTACGCTAATGCTGATAACGCCGATTACAACATTGGTTATGGGATGAAAGACAAGATTTTCTTGCGTGACACCGCCAGCTATATGCAACGGCTACCACAACCGTTCTATTCAAAAGTGATTACGGTGACCAACCATTATCCATATGATTTGGACACAAAGAATATTTCAATTACTAAGACGGACACCGGTGACAAGACTGTGGATGGGTATGTACAAACCGCCCGTTACCTCGATCAAGCTTTTGGTGAGTTCGAGAATTATCTAAAGAAGTCAGGCTTGTGGGATAACTCAATGATTGTTTTGTATGGCGATCATTACGGGATTTCAACGAATCACCAGGCCGCGATTGCACAATTGATTGGGAAGAAGAAACTCTCACCAACTGATTTGGTGAACTGGCAAAAGGTTCCATTCATGATTCATGTGCCTGGCATGCAAGGTGGCATTGATCATACGTATGGTGGTGAAATTGACGTTATGCCAACTTTGCTGAGTTTGTTAGGTTATAAGGATGATGCAATTGTTCAGTTTGGCTCTGACTTGTTAGCAACTAATCCAATTCAAATTGTGCCGTTTAGAAATGGTGACTGGGTATCTAGTGAGTTTATGAAGGTTGGATCGAGTTACTATGTCACGACGACGGGGACTAAATTCAATCCGAAGCAAGATCCGCGCGCTGAGCAGATTATTAACAAGATTAATACTTATGTCGCCAATAGTTTGAATTACTCGGATAAGTTGATTCAAGGGAACTTGTTGCGTTTTGCTTCTAAGACAGAATTAAAGCGAGTTGATAAGAAAGATTTGAGTTATAAGGCTTCTATTGGTAAAAAGAAGTTGAAGGCCGCCCAGAAGTTAGGGACGAGTGTCGAGGCTAAAAACGGTGGTAAGTCGACCATGGATAAGTATGTGACTAATGCACCGGAACTTGGTGGCTTGCCACAGACGCTTGGGACGGATGACAATGATTTGGCTGAGGGGGTTGATCCTAAGAACATTCTTGGGACTGATTCTAATCTTTCAGCTACTCCTGAATCGATTTTGAATGGGAATGGTTCGGATAATTCTAAAGTTAAGAAATAAGCTTTTGGTTCTGGTATTAAAATTTAGTTTGGAGACTTCCTTTTTTTGGGGGGTCTCTTTTTTGGTTTTTTGTGTCCCTTTGGGCCACGGTGTTTGGGTTTGGTTTGGGGAAGGGCTCCGCCTTGCTGGCGTAGAGGTGGGCAAGCTCGTGTGTCTCGACACACGGGCGCATATCGAAACCACCTTTGAAAAATTGGGTGTTTCGATAAACGGTCCCACTAGTCTAAGGTCGGCCGCCCTGCTAAAGCAGAACTGCCAACCTAAGACCGCGTTGGTGCCGCTACCTCGCTCTTTCCACCACTACGCCAGCAATGCTCCGCCCTTCCCAAAACCAAACCAAAACACCAACCTCCAGTCGCTCTAGCTCCCTCCGGTTACTAAAGCTTCACTTTTGGATTTAGCAACCTTGGTTGTTGATTGGTTAGTCAAGTTTTTGGATTCGACTATTGTTTGATTTCATAAATTTTTGGTTCAATTCAAAAAATAGTTTTAACAAAATAATTGCTAAATCCCGCTGTTAAAAGGTTAGTGCCGGATGCAACGAAATTCGTCAAACTTTGTTGATAAAAAGTATTGACACTCATTCTATAAATTGCTAAGATATAAAAGTTGTCAAAAGGCAACGTAGAACATTGAAAACTGAATAACGTTTCGATGAACAAATGGATAGGAGTATTAAGTTTTCGAGCTTAATACAAAAACATTTGCGAA